>NZ_SOBG01000002.1:0-130215 GCF_004365575.1 Hypnocyclicus thermotrophus | reverse complement strand
TTCTTGATTATTTGTTTGACTTTTTTGATTTTTTAAAGAATCACTTTGTTTTTTATTATTTGATTGATTCTCTCTTTTATCTTGATTTTCTTGATTATTTGTTTGACTTTTTTGATTTTTTAAAGAATCACTTTGTTTTTTATTATTTGATTGATTCTCTCTTTTATCTTGATTTTCTTGATTGTTTGTTTGACTTTTTTGATTTTCTTCTTCTATATTTTTTATTAAATTAGATATTATCTCATAATTTTTTACTATATTAATATTACTTTTATTTATTTTTTCATATTTTTTTATTAATATTTTAAATATATTTAATGCTTTTTTATAATATTCTAACTTTTTATTTATATTTTTTTGTTTATCACCTAATATTTTATAACTCAATCCTTGATTAAATAATAAAACATTATTTTTTATATTTTGTTTTATTATTTCTTCATAATCTTTATTTAAAAAATTTATTATGTTTTTATTATATTCTACTTTATTTTTATAATAATCTGTTTTTATATTTTCATATTTTTTTAAAATCTTATTATATTCTTTTTCTTTTATTAATTTTTTATTATTTTTTATTAATTTATAATCTTTTTCTAAATAAAATAAATTTTCGTTAAATATTTTAATAAATAAAAATAAATTTAATATTAATATCCCAATTAAAAGTAATTTTTTCATACTTTTCTCCTATATTCTATGATATAAATTATAAGTAATAATAATAATGCACTTCCTAAAAAATATTGGTAATATTCTTTATAATATCTTATTTTATCTTCTCTATCCTGTTTTTTCATATTTTTTATTTTAGAAATAATATTTTGTATATCATAATATTCAAAATATTGTTTTGATATTTTTTTTAAATTTTCTTTATTTAATTTACTTATAACAATATTTCCATTTTTATCTTTTATAAAACCACTTTCTTCTCCATTTATAATATTTGGTATTGTACCACCTTTTTCACTACCAATTCCAATTGAAAAAATATTATAATCTTTTTTTATATCTATTTTTTCATCTCCGCCATCACTTAATATAATTATAATATCATTTTTATTTGTAATTTTATTTTTTATCAAATTTAGAGCATCTTTTATATCCGTTCCACCACTTGATATAAGGTCACTATCTATAATGTCTAAAAACATTTTTGCCATATCATAATCATTTGTAAGTGGCATCTGTATATAGGCTCCACTGGAAAAAGGTATAAATGCTATTTTTTCTCCTGATAAATTTTCTATTATTTTTTTTATTATACTTTTTTCTACTTCTAATCTATTTGGAAATATATCTCTAGATAACATAGATTTTGAAATATCTATTAAAAAAAATATATTATTTGATTTTGACTTTATTGTTACTTCTTTTTTAAATTTTCTTGGTTGCATTAAAGAAACAACTATTAAATTTAAAATTATTAAATATAAAATACCTTTAAATATTTCTAAAAATATATCTGTATTTAAATTTAACTTTTTTTTAGCATTAATTTTTTTCCTGCTTCCGATATAATATATAATAATTATTAAAATATTTAAAATTATTAAATAAATTAACTTTTTATTAACAAAATCCATTTCTCTCTCCTTATGGAATAATTATATAAATAAAATACTTAAATATTATTCCTAAAATTAATAATATATAACCTATTAAATCAAATATAAAATATCTTTCCTTGTATTGAATAAATTGATTAGATTCTATTTTAGTTTTTTCCAATTTATTAATAGTTTTAAATATATCTTCAAATTCTTTTTCATCTTTTACTCTATAAAATTTACCATTTGTCTCTTTTGCTATTTTTAAAAGTAATTTTTCATCTATTTCATTATTCTTTACTATTTGTGTCCCAAAGATACTATTAATCTTAAGATATTCTCCACCTACTCCTATTGTATATATTTTCATTCCTAATTTTTTAGCAATATTAAGTGCTGCTTCTGGTGAAATATCTCCAAAATTATTTTCACCATCTGTTATCAATATTATTACTTTACTTTTATTTTTACTTTTTTTAAGTCTATTAATAGCATTAACTAATCCAACACCTATTGCTGTAGCTTTATTATTAGAAATATCATCTACACTTATCTCTTTTATAGAGTTTTTTATAATATCATAGTCAAATGTGAGTGGTATTCTCGTATAAGCCGTAGCTGCAAATACAGAAAGAGCAAATCTATCGTTTTTTCTACTATCTACAAAGTTTTCTAAAACTTCTTTTGCTTTTTCTAATCTATTTGGTTTTATATCTTTTTGTAACATACTTTGAGATATATCAAGTAAAAGTGCTATATCAATACCTTTTTTCTCTATTTTATCTATTTTTCTTTCTATTGGTCTAGCAAATGCAATAAAGAAAAATACCAAAGATAATAATATCAAATAATCACCTATTTTATATTTTTTAGTATTTAGATTTGTTTTTAATATTTTTATACTTGGAAATTTTATTGCTTTTTCTTTCTTATAAAAATATATAATTAAAAATGGTAATAATCCAAACAACAAGTAAAAATGTTTAAACATTTTTTTTCTCCTTAATAATATTAATATATTTCAATACTTTATTTTTATATTCTTCTATATTTATTGTTTTACCTTGAAAAATTAAATCATCTATATTTTTTAAATAATTCTCTATTTCTTTATTAAAATTATTATTATAAATACCATTTAAAAATCTAGTATTATATTTTTTATCTATATATTTTTTAAATTCATAATTTATTTTTCTAAAATCATTTTCTTTTTCAATAATTTCATTTATATCTATTTCATTTTCTTTATTTTTTTGTTTAATAAATATTTTTATTAATAACCCTATATTTAATATAAAAATCAAATAAAATATATAATACTCAAAATGTTTATATATTTTTTGTAATTTCAGATTTTTATTATTATTGAAATTATAAAGTTTCGTTTCATCTTTTTTTATTGTACTATCAATATTTAGTATTAACTTTTTATCACCTAAAATAATATCTTTTTCTCCAGTTTCAAAACTCCGAAATTCAATATATATTTTATTGTTTTTTTCCTCTATCTTTTCTATATCAAAATCTTTAAAAACATTTTTTACTTCTTTGATATTACTATTTTTTATTTCTAATCTAATAATATCTCCAATATGATAGTTATTTGCAAATATTGTATTAAATATTATTATGAAAATAATAATCAATTTTAAAAAAAATTTTTTCATTTTCTACCTCTATAATTAAATAATTTTATTAATTTTGGTATGTAATTTTCTCCAACTTCAAATTCTATATAATTATTAAAATTTAATTTCATATTAAGATTTTCACTGTTTTTTTTATATAAAATTTCTTGATTTGTTTCACTATCAATAAATCTATAAACTATATTTTTATCAAGTGCTTCAAATGATTTATTAAATATTCTAATTAAAATAAGCTCATGTTTTTTGAGTAAAAATTTTATTTCTTTTTCATAATTTTCATCATAAAAATCTGAAATTAAAAATACTATCCCTTTTTTTAATTTTAAACTTAAAAACTCTTCAATAGATTTCTTTATATTTGTATCTTTATTTTCACTTTGAAAAGTAAGAATAGCATCTATAATTGCTAAAAGATGCTTTTTAGTATTATTTACTTTTAGTATTTTTTCTATTTTATTTGTAAATAAATATGCTCCTATTTTATCTCCATTTTCTATAGCAGAATTAGCTATTGTTCCTGCTATTTCTGCTATATACTCTCTTCTATTCTGCAAAATATTCGAGTTTGAAATATCTATTAAAAAATATATTGAAAGTTCTCTCTCTTCTATAAATTCTTTTATATATGTTTTCTGTAATTTTTTACTTATTTTCCAATCAATATTTCTAACATCATCTCCAGGAGTATATTTTCTAATATTAGAAAATTCTAATCCTTTTCCTTTAAATTTTGAATGATATTTTCCTACTAAAAGATGCTCACTTAATATTTTAGAATTAATATCTATTTTTTTTATTTTTTTTAAAATTTCTTTACTAGCCATATCATCTCCTATTTTATCTCTACACTATTTAATATATCAGCTACTACATTTTCTACTGTTATATTATCTACTTCAGCTTCATAACTTAAAATAATTCTATGTCTCAATATATCATATGCTACTTCTCTAATATCTTCTAATGATACATAATCTCTCCCACTTATATATGCATTTGCTTTAGCTGCTTTTAAAATATTAATTGTTGCTCTAGGAGATGCTCCACATTCAATATAATTATTTTTTTCTCTAGTCTTAAATATAATATCAATTATATAATCTTTTAACACATCACTAATAAAAACTTTTTCTATCTCTTTTTTTATAGTTTCTATATCATTTTGCGTAATTAAAATATTAACCTCTACTTTTTCAGGGATATTTCCTTTTGAAATTCTTTCTATCAATTCTCTTTCTACTTCTTTTTTAGGATAATCTATTTTTAATTTAAACAAAAATCTATCTTGTTGAGCTTCTGGAAGTGGATAAGTTCCATTTTGTTCAATAGGATTTTGTGTAGCAAGCACTATAAATGGATTATCTAACCTAAATGTTGTATCTCCTATTGTTATTTGTCTTTCTTGCATTGCTTCTAAAAGCGCTGATTGAACTTTTGCTGGTGCTCTATTTATCTCGTCCGCTAAAATAAAATTTGAAAATATCGGTCCTTTTTTTACTTTAAACTCTTTCGTTTCTTCCTCATAAATTTCCATCCCTATAATATCACTAGGTAATAAGTCAGGAGTAAATTGTATTCTACTAAATCCCACATTAAATATCTTAGCTAAACTATTTACAGTAAGAGATTTTGCAAGACCTGGAAGCCCTTCTAATAAAATGTGGCCATCTATAAAAATTCCAATTAAAATCTTTTTTATAATCTCATCTTGTCCAATTACTATTTTGTTCATCTCTTTTAAAATTTCTTGTATTTTTTCACTATAATTATTCATAATCTATCTCCTCTCAATATTTAAATTTTATTTTTTTTAATATTATTTTTTATACTTATCTATGAAGTTATTTAGGTTTTTGCATAATAACCTCATCCTGCTTATCACCTTTTATTTTTCTTTCTAAATTTTACTATAAATATATTTTATTAAAATTTCATTAAAATTTTTTGATTAAAAATTAACTTTCAATTTTTACTTTTTTATTGTATAATTTACTCAATACAATTTTCGGAGGTAAAACTATGAAGAGATTTAAAATAGCTGTTATTCCTGGGGACGGAATAGGAACAGAAGTAATTAATGAAGGAATTAAAGTGCTTAAAAAAATAGAGGAATTAGAATCTTCTATATCTTTTGAATTTAAAACTTTTCCTTGGGGGTGTGAATATTATTTAAAAACTGGTAAAATGATGGATGATAACGGGATGGAAATATTAAAAAATTTTGATGCTATCTATCTTGGAGCTGTTGGTTTCCCTGGAGTACCCGACCATATATCACTATGGGATTTATTATTAAAAATAAGAAAAGGTTTTGATCAATATATCAATATAAGACCTGTTAAATTATTAAAAGGTGCTCCTTGTCCTTTAAAAGATGTCAAAAGAGAAGATATTGATATGTTATTTATTAGAGAAAATAGTGAAGGTGAATATGCTGGAGCTGGTGATTGGTTATTTAAAGATAAACCAAATGAAGTAGTATTACAAACAGGAGTATTTTCTAGAAAAGGAACAGAAAGAGTTATAAGATATGCTTATGAAATTGCTAGAAAAGAAGGAAAAACTCTTACAAGTATTAGTAAAGCTAATGCCTTAAATTATTCTATGGTATTTTGGGACGAGGTATTTAAGGAAGTAGGAAAAGAATATCCTGATGTTAAAACTTATTCATATCTTGTCGATGCTGCTGCTATGTTTATGGTAAAAGATCCAAAAAGATTTGAAGTTGTTGTTACGTCAAATCTTTTTGGTGATATTTTAACTGACTTAGGTGCTGCAATCGCTGGGGGAATGGGGCTTGCTGCTGGAGCAAATCTTAATCCTGAAAAAAAATTTCCTTCTATGTTTGAGCCAATTCATGGTTCAGCACCAGATATCGCTGGCAAAGAAATATCAAATCCTCTTGCTTCTATATGGTCTGTTAGTCAAATGATGGATTTTTTTGGATATGAAGATTGGGGAAAAAAGATTCTTGATGCAATAGAAGAATTATTAATTGACGGAAAAACTCTTACTCCAGATTTAGGTGGAATTGCTAAAACTTCTGAAATAGGAAAAGCTATTAATAAAATACTTGAAAAAAAATAGATATATAGTACAATTGTCATAGAACGATTATTCAGGAGGGAATATATATGTCAAATTATAAATGTCC
This sequence comes from Hypnocyclicus thermotrophus, assembly GCF_004365575.1. NCBI lineage: Bacteria > Fusobacteriati > Fusobacteriota > Fusobacteriia > Fusobacteriales > Fusobacteriaceae > Hypnocyclicus > Hypnocyclicus thermotrophus. Next base: position 123,856 of record NZ_SOBG01000002.1, on the reverse strand, counting down.
AAAATGTGGTAATATCAGCTATGAAACTGATACTGTTGCTATGACAGGTGGTGGCTTATCAAAAATTTTTGATGTCCAAAATAAAAAGTTTACCACTGTTACATGTACTAAATGTAAATATACAGAATTTTTTAAAGCAGAAACATCTATGCTTGAAAATATTTTTGATTTTTTTACTGATTAAATATAACTAATTAAAAAATAAAACTTCCTTATATATATGAATACGCCTTTGTCATTAAACAAAAGCATATCAAGTATAAGGAAGTTTTTTTATTTGCTATTTAATTTATTTTTTTAATAAAACATATCTTCCAAAATCTTTATTTTCTATATATAAAAGTACATTTTCTCCTTCGTCAATTGAATTATATACTTGTTTTAAATCTTTTAATGATTTTACAATAGTATTATTTATTTCTACGATTAAATATCCCTCTTTTATACCTATTCTAGCTGCTTGTGATGCTGGATCTACATTTAATACTACAACTCCTTCTTTAGTATCCGAATATTTATATTTATTTCTAAGAGCTTCATTTAATGTTCGAAGCTGCATTCCTAATATTGCTTCACTCGGATTTAAACTTTCATCACTTCGAGATCCTAATTTTAAAGTAATATTTCTTTCTTTTCCTTTTCTATATACTGTAACTGATATCTCTTCTCCAGGTTGAAAAGATGATATAATTGCTATTGCATTTGCATAAGTTTCTACTACTCTTCCATTAATAGCTGTAATAACATCCCCTCTCATAAGTCCTGCTTTAGCTGCTGGTGATTCATCTACTATTTCTGCTATTAAAGCTCCTTTTCCATCTTTTAATCCCATACTTTCAGCCATTTTAGATGTAAAATCTGGTTGGAATCTAACTCCCATAAATGGTCGTCTTACTTCTCCATATTTTTGTATACTTTCAACTACTTTTTTAACTATATTTGAAGGAATAGCAAATCCTATCCCCGTATTTCCACCAGTTTTAGAAATTATCGCTGTATTTACTCCTATAACATTTCCATAAATATCAATTAAAGGCCCTCCACTATTTCCTGGATTAATAGAAGCATCTGTTTGAATAAAATCTTCTATTCTTTCTATTCCATAGCCACTTCTACCAATTGCACTAATAATTCCTAATGTCATTGTATTATTTAATCCGTATGGATTACCAATAGCTATTGCCCATTGTCCTACTTTTAAAAAATCTGAGTCAGCAAATTTTACTGGTTTAAATTTATCTTTTGTATTAATAATTTTTAATAACGCTATATCTGTTTCTGGGTCTTTCCCTACTATTTCAGCCTCATATTCTTTTTTATTATTAAATTTTACAAATATTTCTGAAGCACCTTCAATTACATGATTATTTGTAACTATTTCTCCATCTTTAGTAATTACAAAACCAGATCCTAAAGAACTTCCTTCTCTTTCTATTTGTTTTGGAGCTGATTCTCCAAAGAAAAATTGTTCAAATGGATCAACTACAGTTTGTTTTACTGTTGTTTTAGTTCTTATATTTACTATTGACGGCATAAGATTTTGTGCTACTTTCACAAATTCTTCTTGATCTGTTGCAGAAAAAGATACTAAACTTATTAAAGTCATAAAAAATAATGTAACAGTAACTTTTTTCATTTATACATCACTCCTTAATAAAAATTTAAATTTTGTTTCTAATATTTTTTTATACTATAAATTTTAAAATTTTCTTAAAATATTTTATATCCATTTAATAATATCTTTTGTTTCTAAAAAACAGTTAGAATTTAAAAAATCTTTTGGATTAATTAATTGTCCACAAATTACTGGATGATTTGAATAATATATATTTTTATTATTAATTATATATTTTTCATATTTTTTAGCTTTTTCACCCCATAAAAACCATATTAATCTAGGATTATTTTTAGAAATATATTCTATTAAATTAATTGAAAACTCTTTCCAAACCTTTATATGTGCTCCTGGTTTATCTAATTTTGTTGTAAAAGCTGTATTTAACAATAAAACTCCTTGTTTTTGCCAATTTTTAAACATTTTTTTAGGTTTTTCTATATTAAACTCCTTACTCTCTATTTTTTTTCTTAATTCATTAATTGATAATATTTCTCCGTAATATGATTTATATATTAACTTTAATATATTTTTTAATGATGTATTTATTTTTTTATCTTGCCAAGAATCAAGCAATACTTCAAAAGCTAGTCCGGTAGCCACATTTTTTTGAGGATATGGATCCATTCCAAGTATAACAATCTTATTTTTATATAAATCTGTTTCTAATGCCTTAAATATATTTTCCTTTTGAGGTGTATAATTATCTTTATTTATCTCCTTTATTATTTTTTCTAATAATTCTTTATTTTCATTAAAAAAATCTTGATATGTATTATGATATTTAAACATTTTTTCTCCTTATTAAAATAAATTAACTTATATCTTTTACTAAATTAGTTATCCATTTTTTTGAAAAAACTCTTTTTATTCCAAAAATTGCTTTTGTTATTTCTTCAAAAAATGTAACAAAATAAACTAAATATATTGGTAATTTAAAATAAAATGCTGCTATAAAAGACAAAGGTACTCCTATTAACCAAAGTGCACCTGTATCAATATATAAAGCAAACTTTGTATCTCCTCCTGCTCTTAAATTTCCTACTATATTTACTTGGTAAAGAAAAACATAAAATAAACATTATATATTTTGAATATTTATATACATTCTCTGAAATATTATACAAATCTAAAATAAAAAATGTCATTCCATACAATATTATCGACATAATAACCCCAATTATAAAAATTAATTTTATAAAATTTATTGCATATTCAAATGCTTCTTTTTCATTTTTCTCTCCTATTTTTTCAGCTACCATAACACTAGCTGCACTTGCTACTCCAATCAATGATACAAACAATAATCTTTCAATACTACCTACTATATTTATAGCCGCTATTGCTTGAGTACTCATTCTAGCATATATTATATGCTGCTATTCCAAATGACCAAATCATTTCATTTAAAAGAACTGGTAACGTTGTAAAAAAATATTTTTTTACAAAAAATATATCAAATCCTATTATTTCTTTAAACTTTGCTGCAAATATATATTTATTATTATAAACTAAAAAAACAATAAAAATACATTCCAAACTTCTAGCTATTGTTGTTGCTATTGCTGCTCCTTCTATTCCTAGTTTTGGAAATCCAAATTTACCAAAAATAAGCAAGTAATTTAATGTAATATTAATTACTAATGCTAAAGAACTAGAATAAACTGTTAGTTTTGTTTTATTTATAGTACGTAGTTGTACTGAGTAAACAAAACTTATCGCTGTAAAAATATAAGAAAATGAAACTATTTTCAAATATCTCATACCTATATCTACAACTATTTTATCTTTTGTGTATATTTTTAATAAAAAATCTGGTATTAAAATTACCATAAGAAAAAATATAACTCCTGCTAAAAAACTATTTATTAGTACTATTCCTAATACCTTTTTCATATTTTTTGTATCTTTTTTTCCATTGAATTGCGACATAAATATAGCTCCACCGCTATTTATTCCAAATAATAAGAGTACTAATAAAAACATTATTTGATTTGATAGTCCTAATGCTGCTCTCTCTTTTTCACCTAATTTACCTATCATAAACACATCGGCTAAATTTATGGATGAAATTATTAAATTTTAAATTGCTATTGGAATTGCTATTGTAAAAACTTTTTGAAAAAATCTTTTATTGTAAATAAAATTATGTGTCATTTATATATATTCCTTTCTTAAAATTTTCTTCTAGTATATTGCATCTTATGCTTTTAGTCAACACGAAAATATAAATTTATTGCAGGAAATATCTACTTTTGTTATATAATATAATTAAAAAGGAGGTGTATTTATATGAATAAGTTAAATAAAATAAATTATATAAAAAAATGGGGAAAAAGACTTATTTTTATTATTTTTCTTTTAATAATAATTTTAGTTAAATTCTTTTATGAATTAAACTGGACAAAATGGGAATACTATGGAAAGTTTAATAAAATAAACTTTTATATAAGATATTATATAAAACCTGATGGTCGGACAAAAATTCAATGGAAAGCTGAAAACCTTAATAATCAAAGTATGCTCGTGTCAATAAGAGATAGAAGATATTATTTAAGTGATGGTACATCTGAAAAAAGAAAAGATATTTGGGGAATTGTAAAAGCTCATAAAACTTATACTTTCCCTACTGACAAGTTTACTAAAGCCAAAATATTAAGAATAGAAAATTATTATTATGTTCACCCTAATAAAACAATTAAAAAATAAGGGAATCCCCTTATTTTTTATATTGCATCTGAAAAATTTATATACATATTTTTATCTCCATCACTTGCAAATCCCATATCCATTCTCACTTTAAAATCTTCAGAAATTATATATTTAATACCTAATCCAATTGCTGATTTTAAATTTAATATATCTATATTATCAAAATTATCATTTGTATCTCCTGTACCATAAAATAAAACTCCTGTAAATCTTTTATTAAAATTTTTTTCGAATTCTATTTGTCCTCCAATAAAAGTATTTCCTAAATATTTATTTTCTGTAAATCCTCTTATTAAAGTATTTGAACCTAAATCATATTTCAAATAAAAAGGTACTTCCCCATTTATATCTTTTATCATTATTTGCGCTCTTATTTGATTATTTTTTATATTGAAATATTTTCTGTAATCAAAAGTATTTTTTATATAATCTTGATCACTTAATAACTTTTTATTATAAATATTTGTAGTTATTTCTAATTTTTCACCATTTTTCATATTTTTTTCTATTAATATATTTTCATAGTTTAGTGCAAAATTTATTCCTGATGAATTTATATTTTCTTTTTCTAAATAAAAATTATTATTATTTATTTTTATTTTGCTAAAATTATAACCATATTTAAAATATATTTTTTTTATTATTTTTTGATTATAATTTATTTCTATTTGTATTATTTTTTGATTATAATCATCTATTATCTTTCTATTTAAATAATAATCATATAACCAATCTTTATAATTTAAGTTAATATTAAATCTACTATTATTAAAATATTTTATATTATAATTATAATTTAAAGATTTATATTGATTTGTTGTTAAAAAACTTGATATTTTATTTGAAATTAACATTGTTTCTTTTTTATCTAAATTTTTAAAGATTATTCCGCCAGCAAAACCTAATTCTGGAGAATAAAATACTATTGGTAAAATGAAATTCTCTTTTGCTAAAATAATATTTACTAAAATAAAATATAATATAAAAAAATTTATTTTCTTCATAGCACTCGCCTCCAATTAACATATACTTTATTAAATATTAATTCCTTTTTTTAAATAAAAAATACTCCTCCTATAGCTAACAGTCTTATTATTTTAACCGTTTACTATAAGTGGAGTATTTAAATTTTTTATTTATTTAAATTTTTTTTAAATTCTTTAAATTCTTTTTCTAAATCTTCTTTAAACTCTTCAAATTCTTTCTTTAGATTATCTTCTTTTTTAAATAATTTATTTAATGGATTATCTACTAAAATAAATCCTTCTGGGATATCAAATTTTTCTTCTGGAATCTCTAAATTTCTTATAAATTCTATCGCATTTGTTTTTATCTTATTACTATTAATCACTTGTAAACTCTTCAATATTATTCCTTTGTATACCCAATAATAACTATTTCCTACTTTATATATTTCTGTGTTTACATCAAGGATTTTACCGTTACCTACTTTTTCATATTTAGAAAAATCAAATTCATATGTTGGTACATAATCCTCTTCTATCTTTTCATTAAAATATGTTTTATTTTTAAAATTAAGAGTATATAATATATCTCTATTTTTTATCAAACCTGTTCTTACATAATCTTTGTATTTCCCATAACTAAGTTCTACAGTAGAATAATAAGCTTCTTTTTCTCCGTTATCTTTTATATATATTTCAAGAATTCCTGAATTTATCCCCTCTATTTTATATTTTACGTAAAAAGAGTGAATATCCTCTGCATATATAGTTATTGAAATAATACTTATTATTAAAACTAATATTTTTTTCATTAATAAATGCCTCCCACATACACCCTTAATTATATTATAGTCTATTATAGGAATCTAAAAATTTCATTAAAGATTTATTTTTGTGAGAGATTTTTCCTATATTCTTTTAATATAAATATTAGCGATATTAAAAACCCCATAAAATCTGATATTGGAAATGATATCCAAATTCCAAATTCATTTAAATATTTTGGTAATATCAATATTAAAGGTATTAAAAATATTGATTGTCTAGCGATAGATAATATCAATGCTGGAATCACTTTCCCTATTGATTGATAATATCCCGCCACAATTATTTGAAATCCAATCGTAATAAATGCTAAACTAAACACTCTAATTGGTAATATAGACATGTTTATTAAATTAATATCATTTGAAAATACTCTTATAATTCCTTTTGGAAATAGCTGCATTATCAAAAAAACTATTGTACAAAAAATAGTTGTTATTATTGCAGCCATTTTCAATGTTTCTTTTACTCTGCCAAATGATTTCGCACCATAATTAAATCCTATAATAGGTTGTATTCCTTGTATTATACCAAACATCGGCAAAAAAATTACCATTAATGTCCGATTTATTATTCCCATTATAGCTATTGCTATTTCTCCACCATATATTTTTAATGTATTATTTAAAACTATTGCAACTATTGAACTTACTGCTTGTCTTGTAAATGAAGATAAACCTATACCTATCATCTCAATAAAATAATTAATTCTAAATATAAATCCTTTAAATTTTATATACGAATTATTAGAAAAAAAGAAATATCTAAATAAATATAAAAATGATATAAATTGTGATATTACAGTCGCAAGTGCTGCTCCTTTAATCCCATAATTAAGTTTAAATATAAAAATAGGATCTAATACTATATTTAATATTGCTGAAAATAACATCCCATTCATTGATACTTTTAAGTTTCCTTCTGCTCTAGCAATATTACTAAGTCCTAACGCGAATATATAAAATGGCGAACCTATTAATATAATAAAATAATAATCTTTTGCTTTTTCAAGTATTAAAGAGGTTGCACCAAATAATAAAAGTGTTGGTTTTAAATATAATACTCCTAAAAATATAACTAAGGCACTCAAAATAATTAAAGAAATAACTGTTGTTTCAAACATTTCACTTGCTTTTTCATTTTTATGTTCACCAAGAGCTCTTGATATAATTGAAGCTGAACCAATACCAATACTTTGAGTAAACGCCATAATTAACATTTGAATAGGAAATACTATCGTCAAAGCTGCTATTCCTAAAGGTCCTTCTGCTTTACTTACAAAAATTGTATCTACTAAATTATATAGTGATGAAACTAACATTCCAATCGTTGCAGGTAAAGATAATTTTAATATTAATTTTAATATTTTTTCATTAGCTAATTGATGCTTTCTATTTTTCATTGTTATTACCTTCCTTAGTATTTATTATATTAAATTATAGTTATATATGAAAAAAATGTCAATTAAAATTAATTATTGCTTTTATTTTTAAAAATTCGTATAATCTTATAGAGGTGAATTTATGAAAATTAAGATATTTACATTAGGTTCTCTTTTAGTTAATTGCTATTTAGTTTATGATCAAAACAATGCTATATTATTTGATATTGCTTCAAAAAATATTACTGAAATAGATAGCTTTTTAAAAGAAAAAAATTTAACTTTAACTAAATTAATATTAACGCATGGACATATTGATCATATACTTGGAATAAAAGAAATAGTCGATAAATACAATTGCAAAGTATATATTGGTAAAGAAGATTATGAATTTTTAACTAATGATAATTTAAATTTATCTAAATTTGTAATTGGAACTTGTTTTTCATATAACAATAATGAAATTATAAAAGTTTCTGGTGGAGACTATATTAATGATTTTTTAGTTATTGATTCTCCAGGCCATACAATAGGTAGTAAAGTTTTTTATAATAAAAAAGAAAAAATTATAATAACAGGAGATACTATTTTTAAAGGTACTCATGGACGGGTTGATTTCCCTACTGGAAATATGCTAAGTATTATGGATAGTATAAAAAAAATTCTTTCTTATCCAAATGATACTATTTTATATCCAGGCCATGGTGAAAAAACTACAATTAATTTAGAAAAAATATATTATAAAATATAGAAAGGAATTATTATGAATTACGATAAAGTTACGATTATTTTAAAATTATTATCAAATCCTATTAGACTTCAAATATTAAAAACACTTTGTGACAGATCTGAAAATAGTTTAAAAACTTGTGTTGGTGAATTAGAAAAAATAATAGGGGTTTCGCAATCAAGTGTAAGCCAACATCTCGCTTATATGAGAAATGCTAGAATATTAAAATATGAAAAAACTGGTAAAATCGTTTGCTATGAAATTCAAGAATTAAAAGTAAAAGAATTAATTGATTTTTTAGATAAACTTTGATATAATTATATTAGAATTCTCTAATATAATAAGGAGTGATAATATATGAAAAACAAAATATATGATATAATTATTGTTGGTGGTGGTCCAGCTGGACTTACAGCAGCTATTTATGGTGCTAGAGCTAATATGAATGTACTAATACTTCATAAAGAAAATGTAGGAAGTTTAATTTCAGCTCATAAAATAGATAATTATCCTGGATTCCCCGAAGGATTGAAAGGAAAAGAATTAAATAATTTAATGAAAGAACAAGCTTTAAAATACGGTGCTGAAATAATCAATGCTACTTTACTTGATATTGATGTTTATTCTACACCAAAAATAATAAAAACTGATAAAGATAATTTTTTAGCTAAAACTATTATTATCGCTACAGGATGGTCTAAAAACAATAGTAAAAAAATTAAAGGTGAAGAAGAATTTCTTGGAAAAGGTGTTTCATATTGCGCCACTTGTGATGGTGCTTTTACCAAAAATTTAGATGTTACACTTTTTGGTCAAGGTGAAGAGATCGCTGAAGAAGCACTTTTTCTTACAAAATATTCAAAAACCATTAAAATTTTTGTAAATGAAAAAGAATTGAAATGTCATAAAAAAACATATGATGCATTAATAAATAATGAAAAAGTTGAAATAATAACTAATAGCGAATTAATTAAAATTACTGGTAATGATTTCGTTGAAAAAGTTATTGTTAAAATTAATAACGAAGAAAAAGAAATTAAAGCTGATTATGCATTTTTATATTTAGGAACAAAAAGTTCTCTTGAATTATTTTCTACTTTTGCAAATGTAGATCAAAATGGTTATATTATTACAAAAGATGATATGAAAACAAATATCGAAGGAATCTATGCAGCTGGTGATGTTAGAGAAAAGTCTTTACGTCAAGTAACTACTGCAGTTTCTGATGGTACTATAGCCGCAACGGAAGCAATTAAGTATATATTAAAACAAAAGAAAAAAGAGGCTTAATGCTTCTTTTTTTTAGGAGAAAAATATGCCAAAATGGACAGAAGAACAATTGAAAATTATTAATAGCAATAAAAAACTTTTAGTTGTAAATGCTGTAGCTGGAAGTGGAAAAACAAGTACTCTTATGGGAATAGCCTTAAAAAATATAAACAAAAATATTTTATATTTAGTATATAACAGAGCTATGAAAAAAGAAGCTGAAGAAAAATTTAAAAAATATAATCTAAAAAATATTGAGGTAAAAACAGCACATGGCTTAGCTTATAAATATTATTCAAAAAAAAATTTAGTTAATAATTTAAATATAATTGAAATATCAGAAAAATATAAGTTATCATATAAATCTGCAAAAAATTATATCAATTTATACAATAAATTTTTACAAAGTAAATATACTTCTATCGAAGAATTTATTAACTATTTCAGAGAGTATATTTTTTATTCTTTTGATTTGAAAAACAAATTACTAAAAGATATTAAAAATTTTATAATTCTAAATGAAGCTAGATATGAAAAAAAACTTGAAAGTTTAGATACTTCTATTTTATTAAGTAAACTGCTTTATGATTATTTATTAATAAAAATAGAAAATAAAAAATCAAAAAATAGAGATGAAATTTTAGAAGAAAAAGATAGTTATATTTTAAAAAGTATTGAACTTAATTTTGAGCTACTACAAAAAGATGAACTTTTAATAAATTATTATGATACGATTAAAACTATATTAAATAAAATTTTTGATGATATGAATAATGAAAGACTTCCTCAAATTCATGACCATTATCTAAAACTTTATCAATTATATAGAGAGAAAGAACTTTTTTATGAAATTGTACTCCTTGATGAAGCTCAAGATAGCAATGGTGTAATTATTGACATTATTGAAAATAAATTCCCAAATGCGAAAAAAATCATTGTAGGTGATACAAACCAACAGCTTTATGCATTTAGAGGTGCTATAAATGCAATGGAATATTTTATGAAATTAGAAAATAGTACTATTATGTATCTTACACATTCTTTTAGAATAGGAAGTGAGTTAGCTGATTTTGTAAATAAAATTTTAAAACTTAAACAGAATAATATAACTATCGTTGGAAAAAATATAAATCAAAAAATTATAGAAGATTTTAAAGATGAAAAAATACTTGTTCTTGCAAGAACAAATGCTGGACTTTTTGAATATGCTATAGAAAATTTAGATAAAAAATTATTTTTTTTTAGGAAAATTGATTTTTCAGCATTAAAAGACTGTTATAGTTTGTATTGTGGAAATCGAAAAAATATAAATAGTGAAATAAAAAAATATAAATCATTTTCTCAATTAGAAAAATATATAGAAGAGAATTTAGAATTGAATAGTGAAATCGTTTTATCTTTTAATTTAATAAAAAAATATGGCCATAATATGAAAAATTATTTAGAAAAAATTGATAAGTCGATTTGTAAAAATAAAAATGAAGCAAATATATTTTTATCTACAGTTCATGCTGCTAAAGGATTAGAATATAAAAATGTTTATTTATTAAACGATTTTATGAATATAAATGAAACATTAAAAATTTTAGATAGATCTAAAGATAATGTATTTTTTTATAAAAAAATAAAAAAATGGTTTTATGAAGAATTAAACATAATATATGTAGCCTTAACTCGATCTTCAAAAAATTTAAAACACACTATTTGTTTATAATTTTTACTTTATTTTTAAATAAAAAGCATTATACAGTATTAAAATAAGCCATATTGTTCTTTTTTATATTAATTGTAAAAAAAATGTAAATTTAGTTTAAAAAAATTAAATTATATGATAAAATTATATGCTATTAAATATTCTATAAGGAGGAAATTTAAAGGAATGAATGAGATTATTTTAAAAGTAATAGGTGGTTTAGGAATTTTTCTATTTGGAATGCATTATCTATCTAATGGAATGCAAAATTTAGCTGGAAATCGTTTAAAAAAAATAATATCATCATTAACAGATAATAGAGTTATTGGAGTAATTATAGGAATTTTAGTTACTGGTCTTGTTCAATCATCTTCTATTACAACTGTAATGGTAGTTGGATTTGTTAATGCTGGTCTTATGACTCTAAAACAATCTCTTGGATTAATTTTAGGAGCAAATATTGGTACTACTATTACTGGATGGATTCTAGTTTTAAAAGTAGGTAAATATGGACAACTTATTGCGGGTATTGGTGCTTTAATATTTGTTTTTGGTAAAAAAGAAAAAACTAAAAATAGAGGTATGGTTTTATTAGGTTTAGGTTTTGTATTTTTAGGTTTAGAATTTATGAAAGAAGGATTTAAACCACTTGGATCTGACCCAAATTTCATTAGTTTATTTCATAAATTCCAAGCACATAATTTAAAAGGTATAATTTTAGCTGCTTCTGTAGGTGCTTTAATGACAAGTGTTGTTCAATCTTCATCCGCTACACTTGGAATAACAATAGGTTTAGCAAGTCAAGGATTAATAACTCCTGTTACCGGAGTAGCTTTAGTGCTAGGAGAAAATATTGGTACTACAATAACTGCATTTTTAGCATCAATAGGAGCCTCAGTAAATGCTAGAAGAGCTGCTCTTGCTCATACAATAGTTAATGTAATTGGAGTTACTTGGGTTATTAGTATTTTTCCATTTTTTTATAATATTATTCAAAACATTACAAACCATACGACTGACCCTACTACTTTATTAGCTACAGCTCATACTAGTTTTAACGTTACAAATGCATTATTATTTACACCGTTTATAACATATTTTGCAAAATTACTTGAAAAATTAATACCTTCAACAGAAGACGAAACTAAAGAAATAAAATATACACATTTAGATGTAAGAATGCTTGAAACGCCAACAATAGCAATTTCTAATATTAATGACGAAGTTGAAAATATGGGAAAAGATGTTATTAAAATGTTTGAGCTTGTTAAAATTATTTTTGAAAAAAATCTAGATAAAACATCTAATCAGGTTAAAGAAATATTTAAATTAGAAGATAAATTAGACATCGTTCAAAAAGAAATTTCATCTATTTCTTCTATGCTTTTGGGGGAAAATTTTTCTAATGAAATCTCTATTGAAGCAAAAAATGTTTTAACAATTGTTGATGAATATGAATCAATTAGTGATTATTTAATGAGTGAAATAAAATTATACTTAAAACTTTTAGATAACAATATTACTCTTGATAAGGCAGAAAAAGTTGATTTGTTAAAATTACATTCTGAATTAAATAATTACTTTCATTTTGTAAATGAAATTATATCTACAGAAAGAACTGAAGAAAATTATTTAAAATCTTTTAAAGTTAAAACTAAAATTACAACTTTATTTAAAGAAATTAGAAATACGCATTTAGATGAGTTTAGAAATACCAAAAAAGACCTTTTTTATACTATTGGTTATATGGATATGTTAAATACATACAGACGTATTAAAAATCATATATTTCAAGTAACTGAAATTTTAATAAAAGAAAATTAATATTATAAATATAAAAAAATAGAGGATTTTCCTCTATTTTTTTATATTTCATTTATTTTATTATTCTTTTTTAAATACGTTGCTATATATATAAAAGGAGTATCTAAAGCAGCTACTAACCATTTTAATAAATACGTTGTTAAAAATATTTCAATAACAATATTAAAAGGCATCGTTCCAACAAATGCAATAAGTACAAAAATTGTACTATCTATTAACTGACTTATCATTGTACTTAAATTATTTCTTATCCATATTTGATTACTCTCTGAAAATCTTTTTTTCCAAAAATGATATGCCCATACATCATGCTTTTGAGATAAAATATATGCTATTAAACTGGCAATTGCTATTCTTGGCATAATACTAAAAACTGATTTTATACTATTATATAAATCCATTGAATTTTTACTATTATCCGGTAAAAATAATAAACATAAATTCATTATAATAGTCGTTGCTATTAAACTAAAAAATCCTATCCATACCGCTTTATCCGCTTCTTTTCTTCCATAATTCTCTGACAAAATGTCTGTTACTAAAAATGCACTAGCATATATTATATTTCCCAATGTTGCTGTAAATCCAAAAAGTTGTAATGTTATCATAACTTGAATATTTGCTAGTACTGTAGAAATCGGTATCCAAGTAAATAAACCTACTTTTCCAAATTTTTTATACGAAAAAATTATAAAAGAAAAATTGATTATTAGTAAAATAAACCATAACATTTCATTTCTCATTTTCTTTCCTCCATTATTTAATTTTTATTAAAAATAGCAAAACTGATTATATCATTCATTATTTGAAAAGTCAATTTCTATTTTTATATTGATTTTTTTTCTATTATAATATATAATACATAATAATTAAAAAAATTTATTATAAATTGTAATCGTTTACAATTATAAAAATAAAATTTATTTGTCAAAACTAAAAGTTTTACGTTATAATATATATATATTTAGTTAGGAGGGTTTATTTTGAAAATTTCAAAAAAATTATTTTTAGGATTTATTGTATTAATTCTTGGTATGACTGGTATTGCTGCTAATTCTTTTATTAGTAATATTTCATTTAAAAAAGAAGCACTAGAAATTAATAAAAACACTGAATATCTAAAAGAAATTGCTCAAGCAAATGCGGACATGCAAATATTAGAAAATTCTTTTATTACTTTTTTTAACACTATTGATAAATTAAAAAGAGCTGAAGATCCAAAAGATATAAATGCTATTCAGAAAAAAATAAAATCTGATATTGATAATATCTATTCTGCAGCTTCTAAACTTAATTTAAAAGGAACATTAAATAATTTATTTACTACTTTTAATGGAAATGTAGAAAAATTAATAAATAAAAAACATCTAATTTTTAAAAAACAAAATGATTTATTTACATTTCGTAATAATTTAAAAAAATCTATTGAATCAAATGATAAAAATCAATTAGAAATTTTAACTAAATTTTTAGAAAAAGAGAAAGAAATTATAACTTTACGAGATGAATTACAAGTATTTATAAATACTACTATTAATACAAATATTGAAACTATTTATTATTCTTTAAAACCTTACGTTGATCTAAAAAACAAACAAAATCTTACTAGTATTGAAAATATAAGAAAAATATCTAATCAAAATATACTACTTATTAAAAAAATTGGAATTCGTACTTTAATAATTATTTTATTTATTTCATTATTAGTTTCATCAATACTTCTTACTACTATTACTAGTATAAATAGACCTCTTAGAAATCTTACTCGAACTGCCGAAAAGTTAAGCCAACTTGATTTAACGGTTCCTTTCCCTAGAAGATTTAAAAAAGATGAGACTGGTATACTTACAAAAAGTTTTAAAACTATGGTTGATGCTCTTCGTAAAATTATATTTAATATTCAATCAGTATCTAACGAAGTATCTAATGAAGCTGAGTCTATCAGTAATTCTGTATTAAAAACTGCTGCAACTACAGAAGAATTATCAGCCAGTATAAATACAATTACTACTTCTATTAAACAATCATTAGAAACTTTAAATGAAGTAGATTCTCAAGTAAAAAATATATCAACTGATTCAAATACAATATTATCAACTGTTGCACAAATTACAGAAAATAATAAAGAAGTATTAAATGATACTTTAAAAGAAAAAGATAATCTTTTACTTACATTAAATAAAATAAGTGGTGTTGGTAAGCACATTTCTGAAAACTCTGAAAAAATTAATGAATTAAAAGCTTTATCTAATGAAGTTAATACTTTTATTGAAAAAATATATAATGTGACAGAACAAACTAATTTACTTGCATTAAATGCTGCTATTGAAGCTTCTAGAGCTGGAGAAGCAGGACGAGGTTTTGCTGTTGTTGCTGACGAAATTAGAAAATTAGCTAATACTTCTAGAGAAACTGCTGAGGAAATAGAAGAAAAAATGAATTATATGTCTAAAAAAATAGACGAAAATGTAACAAGTTCTAATAATAATAAATCTCAACTTGAAGAGACTATTATAGAAATTAATAATGTTTCTACTACGATTGAAGGTATTGTAAATTCATTTGAAATTTTAATTAAAGAATTAAATACAATTCATTCAAGTATTTCTAATCAAACAAATGAATTAAATCAATTATCAAACAACTCTGATAATATAACTGCTACCTTTGAGGAAATAGGTACTCGAGTAAATGAAATTGATACTGCTGTACTTTCTACTGCTGAAATAATTAATGAATTAAGTGACGCTGCTCAAAACCTTACATCTACAACAGATAAAGTAAATGATTTGATCAATATGTTTAAACAATAAAAAAACTCTGGCTTTGCCAGAGTTTTTTTATATTATATTTTCTATAATTTTATTAACTAAATACTCTTCTAATTGATCATTATATTTACCTATTCTATAATTATATATTATTTCCTGTGCAATATCTTTTTCGTCTCTTAAAATATGTTCTTTTATTTTAAATTTTAAATCTGGTAAAATTTCTTCATATATCAAGCATAATTCTTCTTGTTCTATATCTTCAATAAATATTGATGGGATTTTAGTTTCATTTGTTATTTTTGATAAATAATGTTCATTCCCCTCTCTTGGGAAAATATATAAATCTATATTTTCATTTTCTTGTCTTGTTTTTTCCAAAAAAGGTATAACAGCTCTAGAATCAGGACAGTATATTTCAGCAAAAACTACAATATTTACTTTTGTTTTAATATTTTTTATCTTTTTTATGTTTTCTTTTTTTAATGAAATTTTAGAAAAAATTTTTTCTTGCTTTTTTCTATATTCTATTAAGGATGATCTTAGATATTCATTATAATTCCATGCTTCTTCATATTTAAGCATTTTTTCACCTCCAAGCCTTTCCTTAAGTATATTCTATTTTTTCATTTTTTTCAACTATATATCATATTCATTCATTAAAAGAATTTTTTTATTATATGACTCTATATATTTTAATTCTTCATTTAACTTATCATAAATATTATTAACTTTGATATATTTACTAAATCTTGAAACTAAATTATTATCTTCTACTTTTTTATAAATTTCAATAATACTATAATTATCTAATCCCAAATCTTTTGCCATAATTTTAATAGTTCCATTAAGCGTTGCAATTCCATCAACTAAGCCATTCTCTACTGCTTCTTTTCCTATCCATATTTTCCCTTGCGCAATTTTTTCTAATGATTCTGAATCAATTTTTCTAGATTTTTCAACTCTATTTTTAAATTCTTTATATGTATTTTTTTGGTTTTCAATAATTATTCTTCTTTCTTCTTCTGTTAATTTATTATTTAATGAATATAAATCACTATATTTTCCTTTTTTTATCTCTTCTAATCTAATTCCTAATTTATCATAAAGTTCATTTACATTAAATATTCTAGTTACAACTCCTATTGAACCTGTTATACTACTATTATTAATAAATATTTTTTTACCTACAGTAGATATATAATATCCCCCAGATGCGGCTACTCTTCCTATTGATACATATATTGGTTTATTTGTATTATTATATCTTTCAGTAATCAATTCTGCTATTAGCGCTAATCCTCCTGGAGAATTGACTCTAAAGACTATACCTTTAATATTTTTATCTTCTTCTGCTAATTTTAATTCTTCTTCCATTTGACTATATGTAATTGAATTCATATTAGAATATGATGTCTCAAAATCTATATTTCCATCTGCATAAATTATTGCTATTTTATCTTTACTTTTTCTCTCTATTCGAGCTTTATTATATTTAGATATAGAAATTATATTATTAATCCCTTTTTTAACTAAAAATTGATTATAATACTCTAATCCATCAATTAATTTACTCTCTTTTGCAATCAAAGAATCTTTACTAACATATTTTCCATTTATTAAATTATTATAAAATTTATATTTATCAATATTTCTATTTTTAGATATTTGTTCTACAAAATAATTTAAAGAATAATCTAATACTCTACTTAATTCTTCTTTTCTTTCTTTACTCATATTTTCTCTAATATATTCTTCTGAATATGTTTTATAATCACCTATATGTAATACATCAAATTTAACACCTATTTTATCAAATAAATTTTTATAATATCCTATTACACGATAATATCCCGATAAATTAACAATTGTAGAATGTGAAGGTGGCATAACTATTTCATCTGCATATGAAGCTAAAAAATAATTGCCATTTGTTATTATTTCTCCATAAGCATAAATTTTTTTATTATATTTTTTAAATTCTTCTAATTCTTTTCCTATTTCTTCCATATATACCATTGGTAAATTAATAGTTGTTAAATTAATTAAAATTCCTTTTATTTTATTATCCATTTTAGCATTTTCGATTGCTCTTACTGCATCATAAAATGAAGTTGTTCTGTTATCAAAAATATTTTCTACTATGCTTTCAAAATTATTTTTTTCTCTTAATCCATCTGGAAAAGACAATTCAAGATATGAATCAGGTACTACCTCAACTGTTTTCTCCATTTCACTTGGTAAGTTAACCGATACAAAGTAAAATATAATCCCAAATAATATACTAAATGATAGAATTATAAATACTATTTGTTTTATTACATATTTAATTAAATTTAAAATAAATAAAAGTATTTTTTTCATTTTATCTCCCCTTTCTTATATAAAATTTATCATACTTTACACTATTTAGCAATAATTTATTGTTGTAATTCATGTTATATTACTATATAATTAAAAGTAAAGGAGTCCTATGATTAATTTTAAAAACTTTTTATTAATGATATTATCTTTAATAACAATATATTTAATAGGAATTTTAGGTTATATTTATATTGAAAATTATTCTTTAATGGATGCTATTTATATGACTGCTATTACTATATCAACTGTTGGTTTTAGTGAACTCAAGCCTCTATCACTATCTGGTAAAATTTTTACTATATTTTTAATTTTTATTGGAATTAGTTTTGTGTTATATAGTGTATCTGTAATAGTAAAATTTATTTTAGAAGGTGAATTAAATAAATATTTAAAAGGAGTAAAAGTGAAAAGTAAAATTAATAATTTATCAAATCATATAATTATTTGTGGTGCAGGTAGAACTGGATATAGAATTATAGAACAGTATGTTAAATCAAATGAAAATTTTGTAGTTATCGAAAGTGATATTGAAAAAATTAAAGTTTTAGAATCTACTTTAGGAAATAATATTTTAATTTTAAATGAAGATGCTACAAAAGATGAAACCTTAATAGAAGCAGGAATAGAACGAGCTAAAGCTTTAGTAGCTGTTCTTTCAAGTGACGCTGAAAATCTATTTCTTTCATTATCAGCAAAATCTTTAAATAATAAAATTAGTGTGATTACTAGAGCACTTGATTTACATAGTGAAAAAAAATTAAAAAAAGCTGGTGCTGATTATGTTATTTCTCCACTTAGCATTGCTGCAGATAAAATCGTTAAAATCACTGCTCAAAAAAATATTAACAAATTTATTGATTATATTACTGAAAGTGGTGTTGATGAGCTAAAAGTAGAATTTATTGATATTCCTAAAAATAGCAAACTTGTAAACAAAACATTATTAGAGGCTAAAATTCCTCAAAAAACCAGTTTAATAGTTGTAGGTATTGAAGAAAATAATAAAATAAAATTAAATCCTACTTCTACTTCATTAATAAATCCTAATTCAAAATTATTAGTTTTTGGAAAAAAAGAACAAATTAAAAAATTAGAAAATCTAATAAAAGGTTAATTATGTTTCTTATTATTATTTTAATATTATTATTATTGTTGTTTTTAAATTATATTTTAAAAAATAATAATAATTCTACTTCATTAAAAACATATGAATATACTTTAAATCATATTAATAATAAAAAATATAGAAATTATTTAGATAAAAGCTTTAATAAAAATGATAAAGAGTATATTTTTAATTTGTTTAATAATAAATGCTTTAATTGCGGTTCTACAAACAATTTAGAAATTGATCATCACTATCCAATATCAAAAGGTTATCCTTTAAAATATAAAAATAAATATAATGCTGTTTTATTATGCCGTGATTGTAATATTAAAAAATCTAATAAATTTCCAGAAAATTTTTATTTAAAATCCCAATTAGAAGTTTTAAAGAAAAAATATAATATTACACAATTTAATATAGATAAACAAATTTTAGATTATAAACTTAATTTTTTATCTGAATATATCTTAAATAATCTTAATTGTATTATTAATATTAATCAAAAAAATTATCTAATCAAACCTTTAGAAATAAAATATGAAGTTATTTTTATTAATAGTAATTTAAAAAAAGAATATTATCTAATATATTTATTTAATAAAAATAAGTATATTTCTAATATTTCTAAATTAAAAATAAAGAGTAACTAATTTTACTCTTTATTTTTATGAAATCTTATTTTTTAATTTAATGTAAGTCCCATTATCATTTGAATTTCATTTAAAGTTTTCCCTGTTTTTTTAGCAATTTCCCTAATTGATAATCCTTGTTTATAATAGTCTATTATTATTTTTTCTAAATACTTAGGATTTTCTTTAAAATTACTATTTACATTTACTTCTATATTATTTATTTTTTCAAATGTATTTTCTAAAATTTGGTTTAATGATTGTCCCTCTTTTATCTTATTTTCAATAAGTACCTTAGTTTTATTAAGCTCTCTCATTTTTTTATCAAGATTCATAATTTCTAATTCAGCACTTTTTGAAAATTCATCCTTTAATTCTATTATATCATTTCTCAAATCCCTATATTCCAACTCATGATCCTTAAATACTTCAATTCTTTCATCCACTTTTCTTCTTAAACTTATCATAGATATTAAAGATATTATAACACATAAAACACCTATAATAATTAATAAATTATCCATAATTTCCCCCCTCAAAAAATAAAAAAGGGCCACACACCGACCCTTGATATATTTCAACTGTGTGATACAATAGAAATCCACTCAAATAGAGCTACCCTAAATACCCAAAAGAAAATAGCTTAGTGCTGCTTCTGTCAAGATCTGACACGGTTCACTATTCTTTTGCCATCTAGGACTCTATTCTCAACATTTCATTCTAGAGTCAAACCACAACCAAAATATACCTTAAGTCGGAATTCACTTCTACTAGAGCGGGTTGTAGATTACAGGGCACCGCTACCTCCCCAGCTAGTGTGGCGAGTATGATTATATAATATATTCTATCTTTTGTCAAGCTTTTTTATATGTTAAAAAAGAAATGAACTAAGTTAAAATATACAATTAATGACATTACATCGATTATTGTAGTTAAAAGAGGACTTGCCATTAAAGCTGGATCTAATTTTATGCTTTTTACAGCTATTGGCAGTATCCCACCTACAATTTTTGACATTATTATTGTAAACATTAAACTAATTGATACCAATAATGATATTCTAAATTTTTCTGGATTTCCTACTAATGCAATTTCTAAATAATAAAGTCTAAAGAAATTAATTATCGCAAGAACTATACCTATTATAATACTTGTTCTAAATTCATTCCAAATAACTTTATACAAATCTTTTAACTTTATATTTCCTAAAGATAATCCCCGTATAATAAGTGCTGAAACTTGTGATCCTGCATTCCCTGAGGTTCCACTAAGAAGTGGCATAAAACTACTGAGCACTGTCATTTGAGCTAATATAGACTCATATCTACTAATTACTGCAGATGTTAGTGAAGCAGATATCATTAAGATAGCTAACCAAGGTATTCTTTTTTTAGCCATCTCTATAGGCCCTATATCAAGATATTTTTCTTCTAATGGTGTTATTGCCGCCATTTTTTGGATATCTTCTGTTGTTTCTTCTTCTATTACATCTACGATATCATCTATTGTTATTATTCCAACCATTCTGCCTTCTTTATCAATTACAGGAACTGTTATTAAATCATATTTTTTAAATACTTCTGCTATTAACTCCTGATCATCTGTTGTATATACTGAAATTACATCTTCGTTTGCAATTTCTTTTACTTTTATATTTGGTTCAGCTAAAATAAGTTCTTTTAAAGAAACTGTTCCTAATAATTTTTTTCCTTTATCTAAAATATATGATGTATATATTGTTTCTTTTTCATTTCCTACACTTCTTATATAATCAAGAGATTCTTTAACTGTCATTTCCGGATAAAGAGAAATGTATTCTATTGTCATTAAACTTCCTGCACTATCTTCAGGATAATTTAAAAAATGATTTATAAGCTTTCTATTTTCTGCATTTGAATTTTTTAATATTTTTTTAACAATACTTGCAGGCATTTCTTCAATTAAATCTATCATATCATCCCAGTATAATTCTTCAATTAAATCTTTTATTTCAACATCTGTAAATCCATTAATTAATTTTTCTTGATCATCTGGATCTAAGTATGAAAATACTTCAGCAGCTATATCTTTTGATAATAATCTATATATCAATAACGCTTCTTTACTATCAAGAAGTTTTAATATTTCACTAATATTTACTTCGTGTATATCTTCTAATTCTTCTTTTAATTTCACATATTTTTTTTCTTCAATAAGTTGTTTTACTTGTTTTATGTCCACAATTTACCTCCTTAAATTATTATCTTAAAAAATAATAATTTAATTTGGAGGGAATTATAGCACGAATATATCTATTCATATTAAACTCCTCTCTACTTTTACATTAAAAAATTATATCATTTTTTTTAAGATTAAACTAAAATTTAAATATATTTTTTATTTTATCTTTATTTTTCTCCAATTCTTCTTGTATTAATTTTTCTAAATTTTCTTCTACTTGATTTTGAGTTTCTTCTTTTTTATTATCTACTTCTTCTTGTAATTTCCCTTGTTCAATTTTTGCTTTTTCCTTTAATTTTTCTTGTTCTGACAATAATTTTTCTTCAAGTTCTTTTTTCTTTTCATCAAGAATTTTTTGATATTTTTCTTCTTTATTTTTTATATCATTTTTTATATTTTCTTGTAATTTTTCTTGATTTTTTAATTTGTTTAGTTTTTCTAAATTTCCATTTTTTAATATGCTTAATTTCTCTCTATACTCATTTTCAAATTTTTCCATTTCTTTTATATAACTATTTTTTATATTAGTTATTTTAGCTCTGTATTTATTATCTATTTCTTGTTTTGCTCTTATTAATTCTGCTTTATAAATTTCGTTTATTTTATTAGCTATTACATTATCTAAATTTGAATTAAATATAAATTTATTATTTTCAAATTTTAAAATAATATTTAATACTTTTATCTCATCTAAACTATCTATTAAAACTTGTTTTAATATTTTATTAGCTATTTTTATATCTTTATTAATTACAATATCTTTTATATTATAATTTAATTCTATAAAAAAACCATCATTTGTATCCTTTATACTATTTTTACCTTCTAAATTTCCTTCTTCTATTTTAAATAATCCCATATCTTCATTTTTTATTTGTTTATCATTTATACTTATATCTAAACTTTTTATATTTTTTATATTATCAATATATGCATAAACTTTAGATTCTATTTTTTCATTATTTTTATTAATTAATTCAATTATTGTTGGTTGTTTAGTTTTATTTTGATTATTTGTGATATTTGTTATTTCCCCTGAATAAATTTTATTATTTTCAATTATTTTTATATTACTATTTTTTATCCAAAATTTTGGTAATTCTGGCATTTTTTCTTTTTTTTCTTCTTTTTTATTATTACTTTTATCTTTTCCAAAAATATTAATTATTTTATTATATTGCTCAAACATTATATTAAAAATTTTTATACTTTTTTCTCCAAAAAAAGCACTAGTTAGTTCATTTAATTCATTTCCGCTATTATCTTTAAAATCATTTAATTTATTCAAATCATTATCCAATTCTTCAAATAGATCATTTTTTGTTTTATTTATTTCTGCGATATCTAAGCTAAAATTTTTTATATCTTCTTCTATTTCTTTTTTT
This sequence comes from Hypnocyclicus thermotrophus, assembly GCF_004365575.1. Classification (NCBI taxonomy): domain Bacteria; kingdom Fusobacteriati; phylum Fusobacteriota; class Fusobacteriia; order Fusobacteriales; family Fusobacteriaceae; genus Hypnocyclicus; species Hypnocyclicus thermotrophus. The sequence goes on along the minus strand of NZ_SOBG01000002.1, from coordinate 100,365 downwards.
ATTGTATTTATATCTTTTAATAGTTTATTTATTTGTTTTTTATTTTTCTCAAGTTTCTCTTTTTTTGCATTTAATTTTTTTAAATCCTCTAAACTCTTTACTTCACCTAATTCTAATTTTACATCAATTTTTTTTATTTCCGTTTCAATATTTTTCAACTTGATTTCATACTCTCTTTTTTCTAATAATTTTTTCCAGTACTCTTTTTTTAATTCTAATTCCTGTTTCGCTTTTATATATTTCTTGTCACTTTCAAGACTTAACGAGTTTAATTTTTCTTCTATATATTTATCTTTATCAAATCCTTCATTAATTAATCCTCTTTTTTCTTGTTTAATTTTATCTTTAACTATATTATTTAATTTTTCTAATACTTTATTATCTTTATTTGAAGTTTCTTTAGTTTTTTTAACTTTTACTTCTATTGCACCACTTTCTTTTCTATCAGTATTTAAATATATTTCATTAGCAGAAAAATTTTCGATAATAAATTTTCCTGCTAATAATGGTTTTGATTTCAAAGTAAAATTAACATTATTTATCTCATATTTATTTTTCATAGGATTTTTATTATCTGTATATTGCATTTTTTTCCATTTAATATTTAAAGTGAAAATAGGATTATTTAATCCCTCTATTTCTACTTTTGCACCATTTATTTTAGTCAATGTACTTTCAGTTATTTTTTCTATTATTGGATTTCTAAATAAATATATTGTAAAAATTAATATAATTATCAAAAATAAAAACATTAAAAAATTTTTTATTTTTTTTATTTTTTTTTTCAAATTTTCTCACTCCCCTACATAAATTTCATCATTTCTACTTTTAATCTGTCTTTTTTGGTTGATCCCACTATTCCCTTATAAAAATATTTACCATACCCTCTTATAGTTAATATATTTTTTTCATTCAAACTCTTATTTTTTTTATTAATTACTTCATAATCTACATAAACTAAATTTTTCTCTATTAATTTAACTGCTTCATTTCTAGATAGTTTAGTTAATAAAGACACTATATTATCTAATCTATTTGATGATATTATTCCTGTTATTCTTTCGAATTGTATCTCTATTTTTTCATTGTTATATATCTTTTTTATAATTACATTATTTTTGTCTATTGAATTAATATTATTGATTAAATATTCTGCTATATCTGAAAATGTTACGAAATATGCATTTCCATCGTTTATTACAATATCACTTATTTTTTCTCTTTTTATTCCATATGAAAGAATATTTCCTAAATAATTTCTATGCCCTAAATCTTTGAATTTTGATAGATTTTCTATTTTTATCATATTCAAATTAAAATATTGGTCATAATTCAATTCTAAATCAATAGGTGCTATTATTATATTTTTTCTTTCTCCATTTTTTATATAATTATCTAATATTATTTTAACTCCTAATTCATATTCATATTTTAATAACTTTTTCCAAATTTCTCCACTATAAAATTCTTCTAATTGTATAAAATAATCTATATTTTTTACTAATTCTATTTTTTCATATATATTTGCTATTTTTTCTTTTAATGATTTTGGAAAAAGCTTAATAAAATTATTTTTATTTATTTTTATCACCTACTTACATTTTTTAAAAAAACATTTTCATTTTTAATAAAACTATCTTTTAATTTATCAAAATTTAGTTCTTTTGTTAAAATATTTTCTATTCCAGTCTCTCCAATTCTATTATAAGCTTTCGAATTTAATATTATTATTCTATCACCTTGCTGTATGAAGTATTCATATGTATTTATATAATTATTTTTCCCTAAAGAATTTGTTAAGATATTTGTTAATGGACTCTCTTTTGCTTTTGAATAATCAATCATATTATTTTTAAATAATCTAAAAAATTCTGTATCATCTTCTGTTATTTGCCTTATTTCATTATTTGAATAAACATAAAATCTTATATTTCCTATATTTAAAATAATTATTTTTTTGTCTTCTAATTCAGAAAATATTTGGATACTAACATTTTCATATTTCCCTAAAAATTCTTTATTTAATTTTTCTAAACTTTTTCTTAGACTTCCTTTTATGTTTTTTTTATCTAAATTTTCATTTAATAATTCTAAAAACCTTTCTATTATATAGCTACCATTTTCATTATCAATATTATCTAAGATAATTCCTGTTTTCAAGTTTTTATCAAACTTTATATTTTCTCCATTTAAAAAATAATCTCTATAATTTTTTTTATTAAATAATCTTTTTAATATATTCACTTTATTCCTCCTAGTTTTTTGGTTTTCTATAGTTATTTCCCTTTTACAACTAGTTTCTTTCCATTTGATTATAACATATATAAACAAAAAAAATAAAGCTGTTTTCACAACTTTATTATATATTTAATTCTATAAATACTGGTAAATGATCTGATATTGTTTTTCGAAGAATTTTATATTTTTCTTTTCCGTACTGCTTGTCATATTTTTTATCTTTTGTAAAATCATATACTCCATTTCTTCCACTATATTCAGAAAATATTTCATATGATAGAAAAAAATTATCATATGAACTTGCTAATCCATATTTACCAATTGTTGTTTTATTTGATGGATCTATTGCATAAAATATCTTATTTCTAATCATATCTTTAAATGAAATATCATATGCTGGTAAATTAAAATCTCCTGCTACTAATATCTTTTTAGTATATTTAGTAAAATAATCATATACTTCATCTAAATAAACAGCTTCTAGTTGTCTATCTCTTTTCTTATCGCCATAAATAAAATGATTAAGTACAAATCCAAATTCTAAATTTTTAATTTGAAAAATTGCTCCATATGGTTCTCGAATAAATTCATCATTTTTTTCTTTAAAAAAACCCATACTTCTTTTAAATTTAACTTTTTTCTCTCGCCATATATATGCATAATATTCTCTATATTTTTTACTTCTTCCTACACTATACTTTGAAATATGCCAATGCCATTTTTCATTAGTTAATTTTTCTAATTCACTATCAAGCTTCTTTAATCCATCCTTACTCATTACTTCTTCTAATCCCACTAAATCAAATAATGAAACTATTTCAGATAATTCTTTATAATTTTTACCTTTCCATCCTAAATGTAATGTATTAAAACTAGCAATTACGTAATTTTCTTTTGTATTTGTAAATGTTAAATTAACTATTACTATAAAAAGTATTACTATAAAGTTTTTCTTTTTCAATTATTTTGTACTCCTTTTCGGTAAAATGATTTTAAAATTTGTATATTCTCCATACTTAGATTCTACTAAAATTTCTCCTCCATATTTTTTTATAATTGATTTACAACTATACAGTCCATAGCCATTCCCTTTTCCATTTTCTTTTTTCGTTGAAAAACCAAACTCAAAAAGTTTATTTAAATTTTCTTCTTTTATTCCTATTCCATTATCTTTTATTTCTATAATAAATTTATCTTTATTATTGTACGTAGTTACTTCTAATAATTTTTCTTTTTTTTCTGCTTCCTCTATAGCCTCGTATGCATTTTTTATAAAATTACTTATTACTTGAAATATTTGCCCTCTATCACATAATATTTCTTGATTTTCACCTCTATTAAATTTATAATTTATTCCTCTTTTTTCTAAAGATGATTCATAAATTTCTATAACTTCTTTTACTATTTCATTTATATTATTATAGTCTTCCGTTCCTAATGAACCTACAAAATTTTGTTGCAATTGAATTATCTCTTTTAAATGTAAAAGCTTCTTAGAGATTAATTCAATCTTTTCTTTTATTTTCTCATCATATTCCTTCATCGTTTCAATAATTTCAGGAGTGATTTTAATTATTTTTTCTAATTCTTTTGATTTTATATCTATTTTCTGTAGTTCTCTAGATAATATTTCATTAAAAAACTTATATGTTTTTTCATTATCAGGATATTCTACAATAAGTTCTTCCATATTCATATTTATAATATTTACAATATTTCCAATATTATGTATTATTCCCGAAGTTACCTCTATAAAAGCTTTATTATAAGCATTTTTTACCATCTCTTCTTGTTGACTTTTTATTAGTTCATTTGCTTTTTGAAGATCTGCTGTTCTCATTTTTACTTTTACTTCAAGAGTTTCTGCATAATTTTTTAATTTCTCTTCTAAATCTTTTAGTTCTGTTATATCATTTAAAAATATCTGTGCGTATTCAGAATTATTATTTATAGGTGCCACCGTAACCATTAATGTTTTTTCAATTTCTTCAAATTTTATTGTTTTTTTCAACATTTTTTTTGTTTTTATCATTTTTTCTATTAGCTTCATTACTTCAACATTTTCAATAATATATTCTATTTTTTCTCTTTCATAATTAGATGTAAAATTTTTAGTTATCTCTAAAACCTTTTCATTTATTTCTTCATAATTTTCATTTTTAATATTTAATATTATTATTCCACCTGGAGAGTATTTAAAAATATTTTTATATTTTGTTTCAGATAATTCTAATTCTTTCAAAGTATTTTCAAGCATACTATTTATAGAAATCATTTGATTATATGCTGCTTCCAGTTCATCCTTTGTTTTATTTATCTGCTCCATATTTTCAATATTTTTTTTCCGCTCATAATTAAACCCTTTAATTACTTTATTAAAATATTTTTCTATTATTTTAAATTCATCATTTCTATCTAATATGAGTTCAAATTCATAATTTCCTTTGTCTAAATTTTGTAAAGCTTTCACAATTTTTTGTATAGGAGTATATACTGTTTTTGAAATTACAAATATTAAAAATGAAAATATTATTATAAAAAATAATTCTACTATATATATTTGGCTAAGAATTATATTAATCTCTTTATCTATATATTTTGAAGAATATTCGATATATATATCTCCTATTTTCAATCCATCATGAAAAACACTGATAGTATAAAAAATATCTGGTTCATATGTATTATCTGCTATTTCAATTAATTTATTTTTGTTTTCTGTTATTACTATTTTTACTATTTCAGGTTTATCTAAAAAAAATTTTGAATTTACATAAAGTGCATTTAAATCATAAGCCCATAATGGTTTTTCATTTATTATTTTAATACTTTGATTATCTGTTTCTATTTTATCTAAAAACATCTCTTTTTGTTTCTTTTTTATTTCATATGATATATAAAAAGTTAAAACAAATATGATTAATACCAATGGTAAAATAATATAATATATTAATTTATTTTTCAGTTTTATTTTAATCACCTTTTTCTTTTTTTTAATTATCTTTAAATTTAGTATACTATACATATTATTAAAAATCAATTCAATAAAAAAAGAGCTTTGAGCTCTTTTTTATTGAATTGAAATTTTAATATCACCCTATAATAAGATATTTTACTAATATTTATAATTTATATACTTTATTTACTAACTAATTCTTTATAATGTAATAATTTCAATTTAGCTTCTTTATATTTTGATATATCAGAATTTTTATATAAATAACTAAATAATCTTTTTAAAGTTGCTATCATTTTATTTACATCTGTTTTATTTGTATTATTAAAATTTTCCTTTAAATACTCTATTATTCTATCAATATCTAGTAAAATTTCTTCAGGAATAAATTCTATATTTTTTCTATGAGTTACTATAGTGGTTTCTGTAAATCCTTTTTTTAATAAGTCCTTAAAAAAATTTTCTTTTAATTTTTTTATTTCCATTTTTTACTCCTTTTATATAAATTTTTTTATTTATTAAGTTTTTTTATTTACTAAATACTACCATATTTTAAAGTGTCAAGTCAATAAAAAAACATCCTTTAATTAGGATGCTTATCTTAATATATTCTTCAAAAATTTTCTTTCAATTTTACTTTATTTTTAATTTAAAACCTTTTGCTTAAAAAATCTTACAGATTTTTACGCTTGCTCATAAATTTTACTTTACTTTTTATTTAAAACCTTTTGCTTAAAAAATCTTATAGATTTTTACGCTTGCTCATAAATTTTACTTTACTTTTTATTTAAAACCTTTTGCTTAAAAAATCTTATAGATTTTTACGCTTGCTCATAAATTTTACTTCGTAAAATTTATTTATGGTGGTTAGGGAAGGATTCGAACCTTCGAAGGCAGAGCCGGCAGATTTACAGTCTGCTCCCTTTGGCCACTCGGGAACCTAACCATATATGGTACTCCGTAGGGGAATCGAACCCCTGCCGCCAGGATGAAAACCTGGAATCCTGACCTCTAGACGAACGGAGCTTATTATTTTCTAAATTTTACTCTAATTTTAATTTAAAAAGCTTTTGCTTAAAAAATCTTACAGATTTTTACATTTACTCATAAATTTTACTCTAATTTTAATTTAAAAACCTTTTGCTTAAAAAATCTTACAGATTTTTACGCTTGCTCATAAATTTTACTCTAATTTTAATTTAAAAACCTTTTGCTTAAAAAATCTCACAGATTTTTACGCTTGCTCATAAATTTTACTCTAATTTTAATTTAAAAACCTTTTGCTTAAAAAATCTTACAGATTTTTACGCTTGCTCATAAATTTTACTCTAATTTTAATTTAAAAACCTTTTGCTTAAAAAATCTTACAGATTTTTACGCTTGCTCATAAATTTTACTTCGTAAAATTTATTTATGGTGCCGCTTGCCGGAGTCGAACCAGCCACCTACTGATTACAAGTCAGTTGCTCTACCAGATGAGCTAAAGCGGCATATATTTAAATGGCGGGAGTGACGGGGATCGAACCCGCGACCTCATGCGTGACAGGCATGCGCTCTAACCAAACTGAGCTACACCCCCTTGAGAACAAAAAATATTTTATCATAGTTAAATTAAAATGTCAATTTTTTTTTACTTTTTTATATTTATATTCTTTATTTTTTTTATCATGTTTTTTTAACTTTTATCGCATATAATATAATTAGTTAAAATAATAACTAGCATTCATGCTAGTTTGGAGGATCTTTATGTATAAATTATCATATTATTTATTAATATTTATTATATTGTTTAATCCATCTTATTCAAAAACACAACAAGCTATTTTCGCAGGTGGTTGTTTCTGGTGTATGGAACCTCCTTTTGAAAAAATAAATGGTGTTAAAGAAGTTTATTCTGGCTTTACAGGTGGTAATGAAAAAAATCCTAGTTATAAGGATGTAGCTAATGGTAAAACCGGTCATAGAGAAGCTATATTAGTTTTATTTGACAATGAAAAAGTTTCTTATAATAAACTATTAGATATTTTTTGGTCACAAATAAACCCAACAGATCCTGATGGACAATTTGTTGACAGAGGTTTTCAATATTCAACTGCTATTTTTTATTTAAATGAGGAACAAAAAAAATGGCGGAAATTTCTAAAAAAAATCTTGAACAATTAAATTTATATAGTAAAAAAATTATTACCCCTATTTTGCCTGCAAAAGTTTTCTACAAAGCTGAAGAATATCATCAAAATTTTTATAAAACACATTCTATTAAATATAATTATTATAGATATCGTTCAGGAAGAGATCAATTTTTAAAAAAAATATGGAAAGGGAAAAAACTGAATAGTATTAATACAAAATATAGCAACTATAAAAAACCCACTGATAAAGAGTTAAGAAAGACATTATCTAATTTAACTTATAAAGTTACTCAAAAAAATGGAACAGAAAGAGCTTTTACTGGTATGTACTGGGATAACAAACTTGAAGGAATTTATGTTGATATTTTATCTGGTGAACCTTTATTTAGCTCTACTAATAAATATAAATCTGGTACAGGTTGGCCTAGTTTTACTATGCCAATAGATGAACATTTTATATTAAAAAAAGAAGATAAAAGTTTATTTTATAAAAGAATTGAGGTGAGAAGTAAATATGCTGATAACCATCTAGGACATGTTTTCACTGATGGTCCTCCACCTACTGGATTAAGATACTGTATAAATTCAATAGCTTTAAATTTTATTCCTAAAGCAGAAATGGAAGAAAAGGGATATTCAAAATATTTATACTTATTTAAATAAAAATTTTTAATATAAAAAGGAGTTTAAAGTATAAACTCCTTTTTATATTTTCTTTATAATATATTAAATCTGCTAAACATATTTATACAGCTACCTCAAATTTTATTAATGGATCATGATTATAATTTATTAACTCTATATCTTCTGGCGTTAATTCATTAAAAGGTTTATCAGCTATTTTTATTTCTGGTAATTCTTTAGGAGTTCTTTTTATTTGTTCTTTTAACCCTTCTATATGATTTTCATATATGTGACAATCTATTATTGTATGTGCGAATTCACCTACTTTATAACCACACTCTTTTGCTATCATCATAGTTAATAACGAGTAACACGCTAAATTAAATGGTATTCCTAAAGCAACATCTCCACTTCTTTGAGTTAAATGACAATTTAATTTATCTCCTTGTACATTAAATGCAAATGTATAGTGACATGGCGGTAATTTACTTATAGTCGCATTCCCTGGATGCCATGCTGAAACTATTAACCTTCTACCGTTAGATGCTTCAGGATTAATTTTAATTTCTTTTAAAGTGTCTATAATGTATTGTATTTGGTCAAATGTCAAAGTTCCATCCTGGTGTTCTGTTGTCCATTTATTATCTTTATCTACCCAAACTTCTCCATTAAAATGATTCTCTTTTGGCACAGGATATTTTCTCCAAAATCTTCCATAAGCTGTTTCTAATCTTCCCTCTTCATCAGCCCATGCATCCCATATTTTAGTATGCTTTCTTAATTCTTTTATATGCTCATCGCCACTTAAATACCAAAATAATTCTTTTAACATTGAATTAAAATATACTTTTTTAGTTGTTAATAATGGATACCCTTTCGATAGATCTACTTTATAAAAATAACTAAATGTACTTATAGTATCTACACCTGTTCTATTTTTCTTTCTTACTCCATTATCTAAAACATATTTTACCATATCTAAATACTCTTTCATAAACTCACTCCTATATTCTTTCTTTCCATTCATAATATATATCAAATAATTCTTCTATATTTCCTTCATATTCTACTTGATGAAGTATAAATTCATATTTTTTTAGCGTTTTATTTAAAAAACTTTTAAATTCATCTTTTATTTCATCATTATAACAAATTATTTCATAATTTTCTTTATTTAAGTCAAGAACTTTTATAATATTATATTTTTCAAATATTATTAAAAAGTAATCTTTAAATTTTTTTAAAACTTCATTTTCATTTGATTTTTCAATTAACAAACCATTTAACCACTCTGGAAAAAGATTCATATAAATTAAATCTTGATGATTTTCATCTAAAACATCATTTCTAACAAGTTCAGAATATATCATAGCTTCTAATAACCCTGAATCTTTTTTTATTAGCTTTACTTCTATGCCATCCTCTATCTCTAAACTTTCACCATTAAAATATCCATCTAAATCAATATTTGCTATAATTTCATTTTCAGTATCTAAATAAAATTCTCCTATTTTATTATTTTTTTTATCATATATTCCAAATTCTAACTTCCAATCAATTTTATTATAATTCTCATCCTTTTTTTTCCATTTTTCTTTTAACTCTTCATATGTATTTTCAATTGGGTTTTTAAATTCTATTTTATTATAATTTTCATCAAATATAATAGCTTTTTCTAATTTAACTAGCATTTTCTCTCCTTAATTTTAAAGATTTAACAATTTCTAATAAAATATAAATATTCTATTGCCACTATATTCTATCAATTTTTAACTATTTTTACTAGCAAAAAAAGAGAGCTTCTCTCTCTCTTTTTTATATTTCTTCTCCTAACATAGCTTTAACAAAACCTACAAATAAAGGATGTGGTCTATTTGGTCTTGATTTAAATTCTGGATGAAATTGTGATGCAATAAAATAAGGATGATTTTTTAATTCTACAATTTCAGCTAACCTTCCATCTGGTGAAGTTCCAGATATTTCAAGTCCTGCATTTATAATTATTTCTTTAAATTCATTATTAAATTCATATCTATGTCTATGTCTTTCATATATTAACTCTTCTTGATACAATTTTTTAGCTAAACTTCCTTCTTTTAATTTACATGGATAAACCCCTAATCTCATTGTTCCACCCATATCTTCTATATCTTTTTGTTCTGGAAGTAAGTCAATAACTGGATAATTAGTATCTTCATCAAATTCAGTAGAGTTTGCATCCTTATAATTTAAAACATTTCTAGAATACTCAATAACTGTACATTGCATTCCTAAACAAATACCTAAAAATGGAATTTTATTTTCTCTTGCATATTGTATACTTTTAATTTTACCTTCTACTGCTCTTTGACCAAAACCACCAGGTACTAAAATACCATCATAATTTTTTAATACAGATACATCTATATCTTCTGCTTGTATATAGTCTATTTTTGCTTTTCCTTTTAAACTATAACCTGCATGTAAAATAGATTCATTTATACTTATGTACGCATCTTTTAATTCAACATATTTCCCTACAATAGCTACTTTAAATTCTTTTTCAGGATTTTTAATTCTATCTACTAATTCTGACCATTCATGTAAACTAGGTTTATTATTTTCTAATCCTAATTTTTTACATACTACATCAGCTAATCCTAATTCTTCTAAAATTAATGGTACTTCATAAATTGTAGAAGCATCTGGACATTCGATTACACCTTCTACATCTATATCACAAAATAAAGATAATTTTCTTTTTATTTCATCAGTTACTGTTTTTTCTGTTCTACAAACTAAAACATCTGGTCTTATCCCTATACTCATTAATTCTTTTACACTGTGTTGAGTTGGTTTTGTTTTTAACTCTCCTGCTGCTTTTATATATGGTAATAAAGTAACATGACAATATAATACATTCTCTTTCCCCACGTCATACCTAAATTGTCTAATTGATTCTAAAAAAGGAGTTGATTCTATATCTCCTACTGTTCCTCCTATTTCTGTTATTACTATATCAGAATTATTTTCTTTTCCTACTATTTCTATTTTTGATTTTATTTCATTAGTTATATGAGGAATAACTTGTACTGTTCCTCCAAGATATTCTCCTTTTCTTTCTTTATTTATTACTGCTGAATAAATTTTCCCTGTTGTTACATTATTATATTTAGTCAAACTTTGATCTATAAATCTTTCATAATGTCCTAAGTCTAAATCTGTCTCAGCTCCATCATCAGTAACAAATACTTCTCCATGCTGATAAGGACTCATTGTTCCTGGATCTACATTTATATATGGGTCAAATTTTTGAATAGTTACACTATAACCTCTTTCTTCTAACAATCTTCCTAAAGAAGCCGCTGTTATTCCCTTTCCCAATGATGATACTACTCCTCCAGTAACAAAAATATATTTTGTTTGCTTCATTCTTCCTCCTTAAAATGTTAATTTACAATAAAAAAAAGACGAAAAAAAAAATTCGTCTAAAGTTTTTTTTTTGAGGTGGGTTTTAGACTCCCACCTCAAATATATTTAATTTTATAGAAATTATTATAACTTTTTTTTATAATTCTGTCAAGAATTATTCCCCTTTTTTATAAGCTCCTTCAGAACCAAATACAGTTTGTATTTTTTCTTTATAATATTCTTTCATATATTCTTTTGCTGGTCCTAAATATTTTCTAGGATCAAATTCAGAAGGATTTTTAGCGAATACTTCTCTTATTCCTGCTGTAAATGCTAATCTTCCATCTGTATCAACATTTATTTTCGCTACTGCAGATTTAGAAGCATCTCTTAATTGTTCATTAGGAATTCCTATCGCATCAGCAATTTTTCCACCATTTTCATTTATTAATTTAACAAATTTTGCTGGTACTGATGAAGAACCGTGTAAAACAATTGGGAACCCAGGTATTCTTCTTTCTATTTCTTTTAAAATATCTAATCTTATTTGAGGATTATCACCAGGTTTAAATTTGTATGCTCCATGTGAAGTTCCTATAGCTATTGCTAATGAATCTACTCCTGTTTTAGAAACAAATTCTTCTACTTCATCAGGTTGAGTAAATATAGTTTTTTCTGCAACTACATCATCTTCTACTCCTGCTAATATTCCTAATTCTGCTTCTACTGATACATCATATTGATGTGCATAATCAGCAACTTCTTTTGATACTTTTATATTTTCTTCGAATGAATGATGAGAACCATCTATCATTACAGAAGAAAATCCATAATTTATACAGTCTTTAACTGTTTCTAAATTTGGTCCATGATCTAAATGTAATGCTACTGGAATATCAGATCCTTTTGATCTTGCATAAGCTACCGCTGCTTGTGCTAAAAAAGGAACAATTTCTTTCCCTATATATTTTCTAGCTCCAGCTGATACTTGTAATATAACTGGCGAACCCATTTCTGTACAAGCTTCAATTATTGCTTCCATTTGCTCCATATTATTAAAGTTAAATGCTGGAACTGAATAACCATTTTCATTTGCATGCTTAAACATTTCTTTCGTATTAGAAAGACCTAATTCTTTATAATTATATTTCATACAAAAGCCTCCTAGATATAAATTTTAATACACTTTCACTCTAATATTGTACCAGATTTTAACAATAAAATCAATTTTTTTTATAATCTCTTATATATCTCTTTAAATATATTTTTATAAAAATACTTTATTTTTCTTCTTTTTTTAAAATTATTAAACACTTTCGGTGTCATATCTAATATAATACTAAATATTTTCTCGTATTCTCCTAGTGAAATTTTATCTCTAGCTAATATTGTAATATTATGTGCTAAAATAGTTAAATTGATTAATCTTAAAAAATTATTTAAAAAAAGTGAAAATCCAAGTTTTGTAATAAAAAATTTCCCTAATTTTATTAATACCTCTCCTTCTTGATAAATAAAAATTTTAGAAATGGAAATTAAAATAAAAAAAATGTATACGTGTTTTATATTTTGATAAATTTTTGTTTTCTTTTTATTAAAAAAATTGATAGTAAGCAATAAAATACTCACTGTCAATTGGTATATAAAATTTTTATTTAAAATAATAAATAAAAAAATTATACTATTTAATAACATCTATCCCCCCCATATACGGTCTTAAAGCTTTAGGGATAATTACACTGCCATCTTTTTGTTGATAATTTTCTAATATAGCTACAACTGTTCTACCTACAGCTAACCCAGAACCATTTAATGTGTGTAAAAATTCTGATTTTTTCTCCCCATTTCTTCTAAATTTTAATCCCATTCTTCTAGCTTGAAAATCTTCGGTATTACTACAAGATGATATTTCTCTATATTTATTTTGTCCTGGTAACCATACTTCAATATCATATGTTTTAGCTGCAGAAAATCCTATATCTCCTGTACATAATTGAATAACTCTATACGGTAATTCTAACCTTTTTAGTACTTCTTCTGCATTTAACACCATTTTTTCAAGCTCTTCATAAGAATTTTCTGGTTTTACCAATTTTACTAATTCTACTTTATTAAATTGATGTTGTCTTATTATTCCTTTTATGTCTTTCCCATATGATCCCGCTTCTCTTCTAAAACATGCAGAAAATGCTGTGTAATATTTAGGCAATTCTCCTTCTTCTAATATTTCTTTTCTATGAATATTAGTTAAAGGTACTTCTGATGTAGGTATTAAAAACATATCATCTGTTGTTTTATATGCATCTTCCTCAAATTTTGGAAGTTGTCCTGTTCCTTCCATTATCTCTCTTTTTACTAAAATTGGAGCTATTATTTCTTCATAGCCATGTTCTTGTGTATGTAAATCCAACATAAAATTAATTAATGCTCTTTCTAATCTGGCTCCTAGTTTTTTATATAAAGTAAATCTAGATCCTCCTAATTTTGCTCCTCTTTCAAAATCTAAAATATCTAATTTTTCAGCAATTTCATAATGTTCTTTTGCTTCAAAGTCAAATTTTTTAGGCTCTCCCCATTTTCTAATCTCAATATTTTCATTCTCATCTTTTCCAATAGGTGTTGATTCATGATACACATTTGGTATAGTCATTTGGATATATTTTAATTCTTTCTCTATTTCACTTAATTTAGAATCTAACTCTTTAATATCTTGACTTACTTTCCCCATTTCCTTTATTATTTCAGTAGCATCTTTTTTTTCTCTCTTTAATTTCCCTATTTCTATAGAGACTATATTTTTTTTATGTTTTAACTTTTCTACTTTTTCTAATAAATCTCTTCGTTCTGCATCTAATTGTTCAAATTTATCTAAATCAACTTCTGTCCTTCTATTTTTTAACATATCTTTTAAAAATTCAACATTATCTCTTATATATCTCAGCTCTAACATATGTCCTCCTATTTTGTATATTTAATTCTTTTTATTTTATAAAATTCATTATCTATCTTAGCTAATCTAAGAAGTGCATTTGGTGATAAATTTTTTAAAATTAATTGTGCTTTTTTATCTATAAAATTTATAAATTCTATTTTTTCTTTTAAATTTCTTTTTTGAATTTTTCCATCTTTTTTTTCTTTTATTTCAATCATTTCATCTTGATCTAAAATCTTTTTAAACATCTCAAAATATTCTTCTTTTAAAAATTCTATTTCATATTCTACTTTTTTATATTCCGACATTATGGAGCCTTTACTACTTAATTCTTCTACATCTATAAATCTTAATCCTTTAGGTGCTTTTTCATTTAATTTTTTTAATAAAATTTCATTTTTGATATTATTTTTTAAAACAATATCTATAGGTTCTTTTAAACTTATTTCTCCTACAGATATTGGATTCCCAAAAGATATTTTCGCTCTTGGATGATATCCTTGTGAAAATTCTAATTCAATTCCACTTATTTTAAATAATCTTTCCATCAATCTAATAGTATCAAGATGTGATATATATATCATTTCATCTTTTTTTTCAAAATATAACCTTTTCCTCATAAAATCTCCTATTCTATAACCAATTCTCCTGTTTCTCTATCAATAGATAATACTGTGTGTAATTTTTGTTCTTTATTTAAATATATATGTTTCCCTAATTTTATTAAAACACCTGGATTTAATGTTTGTAAAACTTGTACTTTTGCATTTCCTAAATCACTATATTCTTGAATTAAATTTTCTTTGTTTTTTAATAACTTATTATACTCTTTTTTTAATTCTTTTAATTGTATTCTAATTTCTTTTTCTTTTGTTTTCAAAGCAGCTCTTACTACTGGACTTTTTTGCATAAATTCTTTTTTTCTAAATTCTAATCTATCTTTTTTAGCTTCTAATTCAAGTAATTTTTTATCAAATTCTTTTTCTTTTTGATATATTTCTGAAAAAACACCAATTTCTAAATATGTATGTGTCTCAAATTTTCCACCAACAATATTTGCTGTTATTCCTTTTTGAGATTTTACTTTACCTCCTATTATTCTTCCTTTTCCAGAAATAACTTCTATTTCTTCTTTAGCTTCTATATCAGATAATAAAATATAATCATCTATTATTACTTTTCCAAAACACTTTACTTTCATATTTTGAATATATTTAGCTCGAAGGTCTCTTCCTACTTTTATATTTCCTTCCCCTTCTTCATTTGCTACAATTCCTTTCTGAACTATAACATCTCTTTCAGCTTCTAATATTGCATCTTCTACAAGACCTTCTACTATTATATCTTCACTTGCTTTTACAGTAAATCCTGTCAATACATTACCCTTTATAAGAACTGTTCCTATAAATTCGATATTACCAGTAGAATAATCAATATCGCCATTTATTGTTAATATAGGCATTACACTTATTTTATTTTGTTCTTCAATTATTTGGCCATCTATACTAGCGCATAATTTCATTCCATCTTTAGAAATATAAGTATTTTTACCTTTTGGTAATTTTATATCTTTTACTGCTTTTGTAGGAAGTGGCTTACCAAAAATATTAATTCCGTCTTTTCCAGGTATCATTGAAAGTTTTTCAACAATTATATCATCTTTTTTTACGTTTTTTATCCAATTCAAATTTTTAAAATCAACATTATTATTTTTGTCTACTTTTAATTTCTTATCTCTATCATAATGAAATAAAAGTCTCGCATTTTTCCCTTGTATAGGTGCTCTCCCTTTAGCTAAAACAACTCTTTTTTCAAATATTTTATTTTCTAATATAGTCTTTATAGCATTTTTTCTAATTCCAAAAATTATCCCTTTTTGTTTTATCAACTCCAAAATATGAGTATACTCAGGCATATTACCTCTTTTAGGAGCTACAATTTCAATTGTTGCTTCTAGTGGGCTTAAAATTTCTATATGTACTTCAGCATCAATATAATAATCTTTATCATGTTCTGCTATTTTTACAAATTGTCCTTGATTTAAAGTTGCGAATTTTATTTTCCCTAAATCAAAATCTTTTATTTCTTTTTTTTGAACTTCTAATATGACATATTTTTCTAATAATTTAACATCTTCATCAGTTTTTAAAACTTTTAAAAATATTCCATCAGGTTTTATTAATATTTCAGAATATTTTATGTCTTCATTATCTACTATCCAAACTTTTAATTCTACTTCTTTTTCATTTTCTTTTAAAATATCATAATTCACTTTATCTTTTGGAATATTAAAATGCGAAGATATCTTTTCCAAAATTTCATCTATATTCTTTCCTTTTACAACATATTTTTTCAAGCCTATCCCCTCGCTTGTTAATGAATTTTAATTACTTGTACTTGCCTCAAAACTATCAATAATTATATCTTTAGAATAATTATTGTTAGAAATAATATAATAATCAAAATTATATTTTTTCATAAAAATAACTTCGCCCTCTTCATTTTTTAATTGAATCAAGAGCTCATTATTTTGTATATTATTTTCTAAGTTATATAAATATTCTACTATATTTTTTGCTTGTTCATTATTTTTACCTTCATTAACCAAAGCTTCTAAAGTGAGTTTCCCTATTTTTATATTATTAGGTATCTCAAACTCTATTATCTTTTCAACATTCCCAACCTGATGAATTAAATATCCTAATTTAATATTTATTTTTTCTCCCAACACAAATATTTTTTTATCTAAATTTATTTCATTTAAATACATTATTTTGCTCTCATCATAAAAATCTATATTAATTTCTATTTTATCAAAATCTATATATTTAAATTTATTATCAACTACATTCAATATGCTGTTTGATAATGTATTTGCTAATCCATTAATAATACCATTTTCAGCTATTAATATATTGCTTTCTTCAAATATTTTATAACCATTTTTATTAAATATTTTATATTTATATTTTACTGTTTTATATTCTTTTTTCCTTACATTTTTTTGTAGTGCTACTGACAATGATTCTTCTAAATATTTTCTTAATGTATTTTCATTTTTTATAATATTATACTGTATTTTTTTCTTATTTTCACTATCTTTTTCAACTAAATTAATTAAAAATTTATATTCTGAAATATTATTATTTATTTTACCTTTAAATCCTATTTTTGTATCACTTGATATTTCTCCTATTGTTTTTGTGCTATGTCCAATTTTAAAAGAATTATTAATATCATTATAAACAAAATCAATATGTGCTTTATTTAAATAATATTTAATATCTCCAATTTCATTTAGGCCATGTGAATATATATATACATTATTTAACTTATCTACATATGTTAACGTGCCTATATTATCTAAAAAAATATCTCCTCTTGTTGGGGAGATAGCAATAGATGTTCCTGGTAACACTTCAGTTGATAATTCTTTCTGTGGATATTTTTCAAAATAATTCACTGGTTTTATCAGTCCATATTTCCTATTATCTTTAAGTGCATACGCAACACTACCAATTAATTTATTATTAATATATACTGGTGACCCACTCATTCCTTCAGATACAAATGTATTATTATCAATCATTTGAAATAATAACATATCACTATTTGAATTTTCATCTTTTAATATAGTTATTATTTTTATTGAAATATCTTCTATTTTTTCTCCTTTTAACACTGTTTTAATATTACCTATACTCCCTAATAGTATATCTTGATAATCAATATATTCATTTGAAAAAATATTAATATTTATTAAAAATAAAAGTATATACTTATATATTTTCTTCATATTCATCCTCTTATTTTTTATTATTTACATTTTTAGATAATTGCTCATATATATTTTTAGCAATACCAAAATCAGAACTTTTAGCCATTTGCTTAGAATATTCTGTATTTAACATTGATTTAAATATTTCTTCTGAATTTCCTGCATAAAACATATTATTACTTTTATCAACTGTTTTATCCATTGAATCTAATAACATTTTTACAAATAATGCTTCAAATTCTTCACTAGTTTCTTTTAATGCTTTTTCATCTTTTGTTAATTTTTTTTCAGGTATTTTTACAGTATTTAAATATTTTAAATAATTTGTTGTATTAATCATTTCTTTTCACCTACCTAACATCAATTTCTGCTTCAATTGCTCCTGATGCTTTTAAAGCTTGTAAAATAGATATTATATCATTTGGTGTAGCTCCTATTGAATTAAGCATATCAACTACATCTTTTACTGTTGATCCGTTAAAATATAGTGCATTTCCTTTTTTATCTGTTCCAGTATTATTTCCTATTGCTATAGATAGATCGCCGTGTGATATAGCCACTGGTGATACTTTAATTTCATTCCCTAATATTATTGTACCACTTTTTTCATAAATTACAATTTTGGATTTTCTATCCGTTTCAACTTCCAAATTTTCTATAGCTGAAATAAAACTTACAATATCATCTTCAAACACATATGTTTGTTTTATTTCTATTTTAGAAGCATCTATTGCTTTTGCCGTATCATAATTAAATCTTTTATTTATAACTTCTGCAACTCTTGAAGCAGTAGTAAAATCTGGATTATTTAAAATAATTGATAATTTATTGTTATTTACTAATTCAACTTCTACTTCTCTTTCTACTGTAGCTCCACTTGGTATATATCCATTTACACTATTTGTTATGTTTTTACCTGTAACTCTAGATAAAGTCCCTTGAGCTAATGCATAAACTTTGTTTCCTGCAACAAGCTGTGTTTGTAGAAGTATCCCTCCTTCTAAACTTTTAGCACCATTAATCGAAGATACTGTAACATCTATTGTATCACCTATTTTTTTAAAAGAAGGTAGTTCTGCCGTTACCATTACTGCTGCAACATTTTTAGAGTCTACTTGAGATTGACCTAATTCTGTACCAAAATATCTATATAATGATTTTAATAATTGTGGTGTTAAATTTTTTGCACTATCACCTGTACCGTTTAAACCTACAACTAATCCCATTCCGATTAAATGATTTTTTCTAACACCTTCTATTCTTGCTATCTCTTTTATCCTCTGTTTCGGCTCAGAAAAAGAGATAATATTTATTATTAAAAATAATATTATTACTATTTTTCTTTTCATTTATTCCTCCTAAAAAGGTAATACACTTTATTTTTTAAAAAATACCTAAGAATTTTTTTCTTTTATTTTCTATATTAGTTTTATTCCCAGTATTTTGAGTATTATCTATTGTATTTTTTTCTTCTATATTAGTTTTATTCCCAGTATTTTGAGTATTATCTATTGTATTTTTTTCTTCTATATACTGTTTATTATCACCTATATTAGTAATTTTAGGCTTTCCAACATACATAGCGCCATTATAACTAAATTCCATATTTTCAATATATTTCGAATCAATAGTATTATCAATTTCAATATCATTTGGTCTAATATATCCTGTTACTTCTAATGTGACTATTTCATTATTTAAAAGTGTTGTTTTGGTCCCTCTTATGAATAAATTTCCATATTTGTCTACATCTTCTACTCTTGCCGCTATTTTTCCTGTATATGATGCCCCTCTACTTTGATCTCCTGTTCCATCAAAAGAATTTGAATCTGGTTTTGGCGTTGTATCTGTTGTCTCTTCTATTTTATCTTTAGCTATATTTTTATCCCTTGGATTAGTTGCTTGCGATGTTGAAGTTGTCTCTTTTGCTATTTTATCATCTACAGGTCTATAATTAGTAAACCCTGTTTTAGCATTGCTATATGTAAGTTTTGCTGTTGCTTCTTCATTTATTAAAATAAATAAAATATCTCCTTTTTTATTTGCTCTTCCATCACTGTAAAGAGAATTTTGCTCAATATTCCATAATGAATTTGTTTCGTCTTTACTTTTATTTTCATCTTCTGGAAAAAACACACTTATATCTGGCATTTCGGCTATTCTACTAGCTTTTTCTGTAGGATATTCCGCTGTTTCACTATTTTTATTCAGACCTTTTACTGTAGCAGCAGTGTTTATAAGTGGATTTGTATTTGTACAACTAGCTACTATTACTATCAAAAATAATATAATGATTTTATTTAATTTCATTTTTTCACCTCATTAAGTCCATTTTCCAATATTATTTACAACTTTATCTAATGTTTCATCTTGAGCGCTTAATACTTTTTGATTAGTTTCATAAGATCTTTGTACATTAATTAATTCAACCATTTCTTTTACTGTATTTACATTAGACATTTCTAGATATCCTTGATAAACATCACTTTTTGATGAAAACTTTGATTTTGATATATCTGCTAAATAATAACTATTTCCTTCTTTTGTTAATTCTCTAGTATCATCGAATTCAGCTATATATAATGCATTTCCTGTCGTTTTAGCTTCTTCCATTGGTAATCTATAATCTATATTAAGATTATTTATTGCTACCTCTGAAATAATATCTCCATTTATAATTTCTCCATTTTTTTTGATTTTAAAATCTTTTAATGGTTTAATATAACCTAATTTACCCGTTTCATTGTATGCAAGTACTTTATCACCCTCATGATTAACTAAATACCCTTCAGAATTTATACTAAAGTTTCCCATTCTACTAAATCTAATTCCTCTATCTGTTTCAATTGCAAATAAACCTTTTCCTTTTATTGCAAAATCCAAATTACTTTCTGTAGTTTTTAATTCTCCTTGTTCAAAATTTATATAATTTTCTTTAATCTTAACTCCTGTACCTAATTTACCTATTTTCGTTAATTTTACCTCTTCTCGTTCTGGTACTCTTGCTTCAACATTTTCTTTTCTGTAAATATCAAATTCTTTTCCTTGCTCCATTATAGTAGTACTTTTTTTATACCCAGTTGTATTTATATTTGCTAAGTTATCTGCTATTGTATCTTGTTTTTTTGCTTGTGTTGTCATTCCTGAAGCTGAAGTGTATATTCCTCTCAACATATTTATACCCCCATTTTATACTTATTACTTCTTATTTTATCACATATAATCTGATAATTCAATTCTTACCATAAGTATTTATTTGTTAATTTTATATAAGTTAAATATATCCTCATATCTAATTCAAATTGAAAATAATTTTTTTCAATATGAGTACATAATTTATAAAATTCTTTATTATGTTCTTTTTCTTTTAAATGTGCTAATTCATGTATTACAACAAATCTTAAAAATTCTTCTGGAACATTTTTAAAATCTGTAGAAATTTTTATTTCATTAGTTGCAATTGTTTTATTTCCATGTATTTTATAATTAAATATATTAAGACCAAGTGCTTGTTTTTTTAATTTTATTTTACTATCATATTTTACTTTATTTAAAGGTTTTGTTTTTTTTAAATATTTTTTTCTTAAATTATCTACATATCCGTATAAAAGTTTATCCGTAGATATATTGTGTTTCACTTTATATTTATTAAACAAGTATTTTTCTACAAGATTATTATTAAATAATTCTTTAACTTGAATTTTAATTTTTTCAGAATATCCCTCTAAATACACAAACATTTTTACTCCTTAATTTACTAAAAAAGAGAAGTTACCTTCTCCTTGTAATATAAGACATTTTATCATAAAATCTCTTCTCTAGCAATTATATTATATATATCGACAATTTATATTGATTTAGTTATAGTTTATTAATTGATATTTTTCATATTTTTCTAATTCATTGTATTTTATAATATTTTCAATTTTTTTTACATACTCTTCTCGCTCCTCAGAATAATTTTTTAATTCTTTTATTATTTCAAATTTATCTTTATTTTGATTAATCTTTTCTCTAAAATTTTTATATCCATTCCCAACTGAAATATTATAAAAATAATTTTCAATACTATCTTTTATACTATTAAATTTTCTCAAATATACTTCATTAATTCCTCTTACACCATTTAACGATTTTATTCTAGGTAAATCCTCTCTATAAGTCCAAACTCCAAAAACATTATTTCCTTCTGCAAAAAATCTTGAAGTTCCCCAACCGCTTTCTGTTATTCCTTGTGCCAATATTATAGATATTGGCGGTATAACCATTTTTTCTATTATTTCCTTTATTGAGTTACTTCTATATTTTATTTTTAATTTTTTTATATAAATTTTCTCTTTTTCCGTAAATACTTCTTTTTTTTCTAATTTCATTAAGTATTCCTTTTGAGTTTCTATATCCGTTTTTACCATTAATATTTCTGGTAAAATAATTGATATAAAATTTAATTTTTTTTTACTTATATCTAAATTATTATTATAAAAATTTTTTATCACATAATTTACAGGTTTAACTTTTTCTCCTTTTAAGATTATTATATCTTCTTCTTTTTCTAATAATATTTTAGGTATTATATTTTGTTTTTCTTCATTTGATTTTGAATATACTATTACAAAACTAATTAATATTAAAAAAAGTGTTCCTATTATTCCTTTTTTTTTCATTTTATTCCTTTCATTTTATTTTATATTTTATAAATATATATTATTTTTCATAAATTCTCTATAAAAATAAAAGGAAGCATACGCTCCCTATTTATTTATAAGTCCTATATATGTTACTGCTACTCCAAAGCTACTATTTCTTAAACGCCAAAATACTTTTGTTCTTAATGTATCTCTCGTTAAAAATTCTCCCCCAATATTTCCTGTAATTATTTTTTTATTATCTTCTTTTTCATAAGTATATAACTCTCCTAATAATTTTACCTTTGTATATATTGGAGCTTCTAATGTTAAAAAATAATCAGTCATTCCTTTTTTTTCTATAGTAGTTCCATATTTAAATCCTAAAGACAGATCCATTACCTTATTTTCAACTGATTTTAATCTTTTTGACATTACTAAATATACATATGCTTCTGTAAGATTTTTCCCATCCTCATTTTTTTGATCAGCCATAGCTTCATACTCATCATATTCAACATAACCTATTGCTATTGCTGGATTATCTTCTTCTTTTACTATTTGAAACTTTATATTACTTTGAATAAATGTTTGATCAAGTTCACTATTATTTGTAGAAAGTTTAAATCCAGTTTCAATTTGTGGTAAATATCCTATTTCAAATACTGCATCTGCTGAAAGAGTATCATTTTTTCTTGATTGATTATTATCTACATTTCCACTTATTGTATAATTTTTTTCTCTTAAAATATATGCTGATGGAAAATCCATTGTTCCAGTTACTCCAGTTACTGCTGGCGTTGCATATATTACTAGTGATATTAACAAAAATATTATTGAAATAAATTTTTTCAAAATTATTCCTCCTATTTATTAATTAACTTTTCTAGAACTCTTACTCTTTTTAATAATTCTGGTAACCTTTTAAAAGCTACTTTTGCTTTTAAATCCTCTGCATAATCAATAGCAGGATAACCTGAAATTTTAGAATTATCCTTAATACTTCCAGTTATAGCACTTTTAGCTGCAGCTACAACATTATTTCCTATTTTAATATGCCCTACTACTCCAACTTGTCCAGCTAAAGTAACATTATCTCCTATTTCTGTACTTCCAGCTATTCCTACTTGAGCAATGATTATACTTTCTTTTCCTATTTCTACATTATGTGCTATATGCACTAAATTATCTAATTTTGTTCCTTCTTTTATTCTTGTATCTCCTATTGCGCCTCTATCTATAGTAGAATTTGCTCCTATTTCTACTCTATCTTCTATAATAACTCTTCCTATTTGATCTATTTTAGTATTTTTATTATCTACTTTTACATATCCAAATCCATCTGAACCAATTACACACCCTGGTTGTAATATTACATCATTGCCTATTTCACAAAATTCTCTTATTGTTACGTTTGGATAAATGATACAATTTTTCCCTATTTTTACACCTTCCAATATAGTAACATTTGGATAAATAATAGTATTTTCACCTATTTCTACATTGTGACCAATATAAGTATTTGGGGCTATTTTAGCACTATTAGATATTTTAGCATCCTTTTCAATCATCTCTTTTATATCTTTTATTTTTGGTTTAAAAAAATCTAATATCTTTGGCATCAATATTCTAGGACTATCATTTACAATGATATATGTTTTATCTTTAGGTAATATATCTTTGTTTATATTAGGAATTATTATTACTTTTGCCCTTGTTTCATCTAACTTTGATAAATATTTTTTATCTGCTGCAAATGTCAATTCTCTATTTGTTGCACTTTCAAATGGAGCTATTCTTTTTACAGTGATATCACTTTCACCATAAATTTCTCCATTTATCATTTCAGACAATCTTTTTATTGAATACATTTTTCCTCCAAATTAATCAAGTGATATTTTTTCGGTATTAGCTAATCTCTCTATTACAACATCACTAATATCTATCCCACCTATTATCACTACTTGACTATCTAGTACCACATCTAATTTTTTTTCTTTTGCAACTTCTTGAATAACAACATTTATATCAGATTTTACAGTATTCATTTGCTCATATTCTGTTTTTGATAATACTTGTTTCATTGTATCTACGTATTGATTTAAAGATTTTAATTCTCTTTGAAGCTTTTGTTTGTCTTCTTCTGTAGATTTTTTTTGAGAATTTACTTCACTTTCTAGTTTTTTATACTCCGCTACTCTTTTATCTATATCACTTTGTAATCTAGATTTTTCTTGTTCTAAGTAATTAACTGCATCTTTATATCCTTTATAATTAGATAGAATTTTTTGATAATTAACTACCCCAATATTTTGTGCAAAAGCACTTAATCCTAATAAAACCATCATAACTAATAAAACTATTTTTTTCATCTTTTCCTCCTTAATTTTAGTAAATTTTTTATGTTTCTTTATTCTTTAGAACATTTGTCCTATATTAAAATAAAATTGTCCACCTTTTACGTCACTATCACCAATTGGCCATCCATAATCAAATCTTAATGGACCAAGAGGCGTTTGAATTCTTATTCCAAATCCATAAGAATGTTTTATATCATGTAAAAATTTTACATAATCACTTGCCGAACTATATTCGCCATTAATTAATCCTTGATTAAATGATGTTTCATTTTCCCACGCTCTTCCAAAGTCATAAAAAAGCACAAATTGAAAATTATCATCTAATTTTGTTCTATTCTCTATATTTCCATATAATTGATAAACACCTTGAAAATCACCATAATCATATCCTCTTAAACTACTTCCACCACCAACATTAAATTTCAATCCTTCTTTAACATTTGAGGAAGCCATTCCTGTCATAAGTCTATATGCCATACTATTTTTTTCAGAAAGTGCTAATTTATACTTTCTAAGCTCTAGTTCCGTTACCGCAAATTCTTCAGAGCCTAATATTTTCCCTAATTGTAAAGAGATTCTTGCATAATCACCTTTTGTTGCATCATAAATATTGTTTCTTGTATCATAAGTAAATGATGGTGTTAAAGTAATTATATCATAATCTGACTGTACTTCTTCATCTTCATTGCTTTCTTCTATTTGTTCATATTTTATTGTTCCATTTACACGAACTCTTTTAGAAAGGCCCTTTCCTAAACTAGCACTTCCACCGATTTTATCTACATAATAAGCGTCTGTACTGCTTGTATCTGTATAATTTTTCTTATATATACTCCATCCATAAGAAAGTCTTTCTGTCCCTTTTACCCAAGGATCTGAAAAACTCAAATTATAAGTTTTTGTGCTAGTTCCTTGCGCATAGCTAAGTGCAGCTGTTTGATTTTTACCTTTAAAATTTTTATCTTCTAAACTTAAACTTCCTAAAAGTCCTGTTGATGACCCGTAGGAAATCGATCCTGTATAAGTTGCACTTTTATTTTCATCTAATAAAAACACAACTATTTTTCCATCTGGATCTCCTTCTATATCTTTAAATTCTTGTGTAACATTTTTAAATAATCCTAATTTAAATAAATTGCTCGCTGTTTTTTCAAATTTTTCTCTTTCAAAAGGTTTTCCTATTTCTAATTCTACTTCTCTTCTCAGTACAAAATCCTTTGTTCTTAATTTAATATCATTTGCTTTTCTTCTCATTCCGTCTTCTTTTCTAGCAATTTTTCTAAATTGAATTCCCCTAACAATTCCTTCAGAAACTTGAATTGTTAAATTATAATTTTCATCTAATCTCATATCAACTAGATTTGCTAATGAATATCCTTTATCATAATATTTTTTCAATAAACTATCTCTATCTTTTTTTAAATTATTAATATTATAGATTTCACCAGGTTTAGTAATAAAATCTTTTGTTAATTCATCTTGCGTAAATAGTGTATTTCCTATAATTTTTATTCCTGTTATTACCGGATTTTCCAATACTTTATATTTTATATATATTCCATCTTTATATTTTAAAACTTCTGGTGTTACTTCTCTAAAATAACCTGTTTTTAATATTCTCTCTTGCCCTTCTAATATTTTAGTTTTAGAAAAGAATCCTCCTATTTTTACAGGTACATTTTTTAATATTTCTTCTTTTGATATATTTATATTACCAAAAACTTCTATACTTTTTATTATTAATGATTTATCAATCTTTTCTAGCTCTGATACTGGAACTATCCCTTCTTCTTTTAAATATCTAACGGCATCTATATTTTCTTGAATATCAACCACTACATTTATTTCTCCATTTTCAATTTGTGGAAATATTTTTAAATCTTCTATATATTTCTCTTTTTTTAATTTTACATAGTCTTTTACCATTTCTTCTGTTGTAAATATTTGTCCTTCTTTTAAGCTCATTTTATTTAGAATTACTTCTATTGGGACTTCTTCATTGTTTTTTACAAAAATTTTACCTATTTTAACTTGTGTTGCATAACTTATTGTAATACTTAAAATAAATATTAAAAATATAAAACTCTTCTTAATCACTTTTTTGCCTCCATCTTAGTTGCTTTTTTTTAAAAAATTAATAAATGTAAAAAAAGAATCAACTTTGTACTTGAAATCTAAATCAATATGTGAACTAATCCTATCATCTTCTAACGAACCAGGAGTTCGTTTTTTTATTCCTGTTTTCCATGAAACATTATCATTAAATTTATAATTTAACCATAAATCATAATCATTTATTTTTCCACTTTCATACTGGGAAAATTCTGTATATAAATTCCATGATAATATATCTTTATATATTGGATTACTAAGTTCTATATTAGCGCCTAATATAATATCATTTGTAAATTTATAGTTTCCATTTTCTTCATTTTTTGAAAAAACAGGAGAGCTTATTTTTATTTTATTTATATTAAATATTCTTTCTAATTCATTAGATAAAGGATTAAATAACTGACCTTCAAATTGTCTATTTAAAATATCTTTTACAACTTCGCTTGCATTTGAATCAGATAAAGTCGTTTTAAACAATAAAAGCGATGTTATTTCTATCTCATTTAATCCAGAACTAGACGTCATATTTACTTTTAAATCATTATACCTTCCATTTAGTGATACATAAATATTCTCTGTTGATACACTCGTTTCTGCATTTATAGTGATACTAGGATTAATATTAGGTAAATAACTATTTGGATTATCAAAAACTATTATTGCATCTGTAAGCTTAAATATATTATCATTAAAGGTTACGGCTCCATTTTCACTAGTTATCGTCCCAATAAAATTAATGTTTCCATTTGTTATTCTTAATATTCCCCCTCCATCTAAATCAGCTTCTATATCATTTATAACAGAAATTTTTTCTATATTAGCTGTTATACTATTTTTTATGTTTATTGCTATTTCTACATCTATTAAACTTAAAAATTTTTCTAGTTTTGCTTCTGATAATGTTACTTTTTTATCTGAAAAACTTAAATTATATATATTTCCAGCTAAAATATTTAGCGTTGAATTTATTTTACTTTCATTTACATTTCCTGATAAATCTATAATCAAATTAAATCTTTTTTTATCATATACTGATATTTTTTCTAATATATAAGATAAGTTATATTTATTAAATTTTATTTCATATTTATTGTTATTTAAAGTAATTATCGGAAAATCTATTTCTCCATTAACAAATATTTCTCCACTATTTAATAACCCTTTTATAGTTTTTATAAAAATTTTATTCTCTTTAAATTCGCTTTCTATGGTAACATTTTTCAAATCTATTAATCCATATTTATCTTTTGCAAAAAAATCTTTTATATTTAAACTTCCAATTTGATTTTTATTTTTAAACTTTAATGATATATCCGCTATTCCTCCAATAGCTTTTAGATTTGGTATATTTAAAATATTTAAAAAACTTATGTCTATATCATTTCCGTCTAAATTAAATTCATATTTTGAATTATTATAATTATAACTTCCAACTCCACTTAATATATTATCATTATATCTTATTAAAGCTTTATTTAAAACAACTTTTTCATTATCTCCTGTCATATCTATCAATATATTATCAAAATTAATCTTTTTATATTCAAGTTTTTTACTTTCAAGTCTCAATCTATAATCAAATTCTTTATAAATATTTCCTTTTAATTTGAATTCTGTTCCTAATCGCCCTTTTATTTGACTTTCCATAAATATATTGTTTATTTTTTCAAATTCTATATTATTTTTATTTGAATTTATATTCACATTTCCTGTATCAAAATTTATATTTCCAAATAAATTTAGTATAGAATAATTATTTTGAATAATTTGTAGCTTACTAAAATCTATATTCCCAATATATTTTTTATTTTTTTTAGCTGAATAACTAAATTCAGTTGATACATTTGGTAGTTTATATCCTTTATAATACATATTTTTAAAATTTAATTTATTTATTATTTTTATTTTATTGAAATCTCCTATTACATAGCTTTCCCCTATTATTTTTGCTTTTAAATTATCATTTTTTAATATTGTATTAATATTATCTTCGTATATATTTATATTAATATCTATATTTTGTGTAGCTAAATTTATTTTACCATTAATTTTATTTTTATTAATAGAAATATCATTGAACGATAAAATATTATTTTTTAATTCAACTTCTCCATTTAATAAAATATTATAACTATTTAAATACAATAATTGTGTCTCTTCTATTTTTAATTTAAAATCAAGTTTATTTTTAACTTTAACTTTCCCTGAAAAATTTATACTTTTTCCAATTATATCAAGCTTTGTTAATTCTTTTATATTATCTAATAAATAATTATTTACTCGATATTCTATATTTATATTATCCTCTATTAAATCATAAATACCTTTTAATTTTAAATATCTATTTTCTATATTATTTATATATAATTTATTATCTCTATAATCTAATTCAACTTTTAATTCTTTTAAACTAATATTATCATAATTAAAAAAACTTAAAGATGACTTAGTTTTAATTTTTAATTTATTACTATATTCTAATTTGAATTTTGTTTTTATATTATTTAGCTTTGCAATATATTCACCATCACCAAAAAAATCACCATTAAATTGTAATTTATAAAAATCACCCTCTATTTTTCCTCTAATTATTGAATTGAATTTTAATTTAGGATATTTTTTTAAAAAATATATATCTTTTGCATTTAATTTTGAATCTTTTATATAAAGAGTATATCTATCATTTATAAAAAATCCATTAATCTTAACAAAACTGTTATTTTTTATTATATTTAATGTTTCTATATTGTATTTTTTTAATTTTTCACTCTCTCTTATTTTTATTTCTAGATTATCAAAATATAAATTATTTTTTATTATCATATCTGATGTTAGTTTATTAATTTGGCGTTTTTTATAATTAAAATCTAAAAAAAGATTTCCTTTTAAATCAAATACAATATTATTTAAAAAATTTATCTTATAACCTGCACTATTTAAATTTAATAAAAATTTATTTTCATTTATTAAAAACTTAAATTTAAAATTTTTTGTATTATTATTTATATTTATTTGCTTATTTTTTATATCATAATTAATTTCTCCATATAAATTTTCAAAATCTAATTTAGAATCAATTTTATTTATATAATAATTTGTCCTTATTAATTCGTTTGATATATAATCACTATTTAATTTAATATCAAATTTACTTTTTATATTATTTTGAATCAACTCTAAAGTTGTTGTTAAATCTTTTATCCCAAAAATTCCATTATTATAAAATATTGTTCCCTTTATATTTTCTGCACTATTTTCTAAGTAATTTATTCTTTTGCTTCGCATATAAAGATTAGTTTTTTTTAAATTATTACCATTAAAGTTGAGATCTAAACTTACATATGATAATATTCCTTCTACATCTTTTAACATATCTTTATTCTTAAACTTTATTTCTTCTATGATATCGTTTATATTTAAATTTTTTGAAATAATTTTTATTTGTGAGTTCTTATCTTCTTTATTAATTAAAAATTCTAGTTCATTATCTTTTATTTTACCATTAATATATCCTTTTATATCTTGACCTAAAAAAAACACTTCACTTTTAACATTGTTAATTTCTAAATTTTGAGAGTTCCCAATATAATTTATTTTATCGCTATCTAATATTAAGTTCCCATAAAGATCGTTATTATTTGTTATTTCTAACTTCATATCAAAGCTTCCACTATTAGCTGTTATATATTCATCTAATAGTCCATATTGAATAAACTCTTTTTCTAATTTAAAATTTTTTAATTCAAAAATATTTTTAATTTTATCTTTATTTTTTATAAATTTATAACCAAAAAATGCATCTTTTTTTTCTTTTGTATACCCTTTTAATTCAACAACAAATTTATTTAAAGAATAAAATTTTATATCTCCGTTAACTGCTACTATATCTTTTTTTATTAGCGTTTTATATGAATAATCTTTCAATTCAATATTTGCATTTTCTATTGTTATTTTTTGAATTAAACTATTTTTAACC
Source organism: Hypnocyclicus thermotrophus (assembly GCF_004365575.1). Taxonomy (NCBI): domain Bacteria; kingdom Fusobacteriati; phylum Fusobacteriota; class Fusobacteriia; order Fusobacteriales; family Fusobacteriaceae; genus Hypnocyclicus; species Hypnocyclicus thermotrophus. The sequence goes on along the minus strand of NZ_SOBG01000002.1, from coordinate 69,239 downwards.
TTTTTCTTACTTGAGACTAAAATTGCATCAAGAATATTTAACTCCTTTTTATTTTTTATTTTTATATATAATTTTGGCTCTTTAAAATAAATTTTTTTTATTGGAGAATTAAAAAAACTTTTATAATCAATATATAAATGAACCTCTTTATCCTCAACTATTAATTCATTATTTTCTTTATCATATAATCTTAGATCTTTGAAAAAAATTTCGTTATAATTTCTAAATGATACATTTTCAAAATCAATATTATATCCAAGCCCCTGTTTAAAACCTAATTTCACTAATTGTGTGAAATTCGTTCTTATAAACATAAATAAAAAAACAAATATAACTATTAATGCAACTATTCCTAAAAAATCAAAAAATTTAATATGTTTTTTTATAAATTTATTCATCAAATTTCACCAACATCATTTATTTGTCTAATGCGCTTTGAATATCAAGTACTATATATTGTGCATTAAAATCCTCAATATATTTTTTAAATATTACATATCTTTCATTTATTTTTAAAGGTATTAATCCTTCTTTTAAAAAACTTAAATCTTCTATTAATTTAAATTCTTTATTATATTTTCTTATTCTAAAATTATATGAATCTACAACATAAATATATTCTTTATCAACATAAATTGAATTCAATCCTTCTTCAGAAAAATCATCTTCAAAGCTTTTTTCTATTTTATTATTTTTTATCATATCTATTCTTTTATAATATTTATCTAGTACATATACTGTATCTTCATTAACAAATATATCAGTTAAATTATTTTTATTTTTTTCATCCCATCCAAAACTATTTTTTTCTTTTTTATTTCTAAAAACAGAAATTATACTAGCTTTTTGTCCATACTCCTTAATTTTTTCAAAAAAAGGATTTAATACAGTAATATTCATCAATTTACTATTTGCTAAATAATAATTCCCCATTTCATCCAAGTCTACTATTAGATTGTAAATATTTTTATCTATTTTTTTAGGATCATAACTTTCTTGTATCTCTTTTTCATAATAATACATTTCATTTGTTTTAAATATATTATAATTTCCATATTCTGCTATTAATTTCCCTGTTTGAGAAATTTTTCTGATTTTATTTTCAAAAGGAAATGTAATAACTATATTACTGTTTTTATCTACACAAATACTTTGAGGCTTTTCACCTATATTTTTTATTACATTTATTAATTCTTTATATTTATTATAGACTAATATCTTTTCAAGTTCTCCATCTAAAATATAAAGATTCTTTTCATTATCTACATCTATATCTATAGGTTTTATGTATTCATTTTCTCTTATGTTTAATAGCTTAAATAAGAGTTCTAAACTGTTGTTTTCTATATCAAATTTATAAACATTATTATGATTTAATATATAAATGAATTTTTCTTTTGTATCAAAATGATTTATTCCAGATAAGTTATATTTTGTTTCTATATTTAATTTTATTATATTATTATCCACATCTACTAAAATATTTTCAGTAGCATCATAAATATATAATTTATCATTTAATTTATATAATTTAACTGGGTTTTTCATATTTTCAAGATTAATTTCATTAACTTGTTTATAATTCATATTATAAACATATATTTTTTTACTATAATTATTTAATACATATAATTTATTGTCTATAATTATCATTGAATAATTTAAAAACGAATAAGGCTTATAATCATATCTAAATTTCTCAAGTAAAATCTGTCCTATATAGTCACCTGTCTCTTTATTAACTATTTGTACTCTATAATTATATTCATCTAATACATATAATTTATTATCATTTACTAATAATTCTCCTGGGTGTAAAACCTCTTTTTCCATCATTCCAGTTTTTAAAAAAGTTTTTTTATCTCCCGTTTTAATATCAATTTTTATTATTTCATTATTGCTACTTTCACTCACGTAAATGTAATTTTTATCAACAGTAAAAAAAATAGGTTTCTTAATGTTTTTGTATTCTTTTTCTAGTTTACCATTTTTATCAAACATAGCAATTTTACCTAACATATAGTCCGATATAAATAAATTATCATTATAATTATTAATTACATTTGCAAGTCCTATATTTCCTTTTTTAGAAACATATGGATCTCCTATAATTTTGTAATTATAAGAAAAAACATTTATATTTAAAATAATAAATACTATAGATAAAAAAACTTTCTTTAACATATTTTTCTCCTTAACACTTAGGATTTATTAAGCTCTAAAAATGTTTCTGCTTTTTCTAATTCAGCTTCTAACTTTCTAATAATTACTGGTAAATCTTCTTTTTTTAATTTCAAAGCATCCAAAATTTTTTTACTTAAGCTTGGTTTTGCATTATTCCCGCTATCTCCAATCTTTCTAAGTCTTACAAGTGCATCTGCAACACTTACTATACATGGCAATATTCCATCTTCAGTATTAATTGCAAGCTCTGGAGTGTGATGATATGCTATTACTGTAGTTATACTTTTGGGTAAATTCCATTTATTAGAAAGTCTTTTTCCAATTTTTGTATGGTCATAACCCAATATCTCTTGTTCTACTTCATGTAAATTTCTATTTTCCTTTTTAGCTTTTGTAAGTGCCTCTATAAATTCATCATGAAAAAGCTGATCTTCGAATACTTTTGCTATGTCATGAAGTAGCCCTGATACAAAAGCTATCTCTTCTTGAGGATATTTTATAGTTTTAGAAATAATCCTTGCAGCAAATGCAACTGCTAAGGTGTGTACCCATAAATTTTCTCTATTAAATGGTCCACTTCCACCTTCATACATTTTACAAACACTAGCACTTAAAACTAGACTTCTAACTGTATCAAACCCTAATACAACTATAGCTTCTGTTACTGTTCCTATTTTTCTAGGAAATCCATAATACGAAGAATTAACTAATTTCAATGTTTGGATAGTTAAAGATTGATCACTTCTTATAACTTCATTTATATCTTTTGCCGTACTATTTGGATTATCTAATAACGCTAATATTTGTTGTATTATTATTGGTAGCGTAGGTAAATCATCTAGTTTATCTATTACCTTTTTAATATCAGTAGTATTACTCATAATACATTCTCCTTAATCATAACGGTTTTTTTAATGGTCTTCCATTTTTCCTTGGATATTTTTCATCATTTTTACTTTTTTTCAAAATATTTAATATTACTCTTTTATCATTTGAATAAGGTAATTTTTCATTATACACTTCAATATATTCCGAATTTAAAACTTTTAAAGCATTTTCAGCTTCTTTTAATTCTTCTTCATATTCTAATTTTTGAGGAAAAAACCTCCCGTTAACTTTTAAAAACGGAATCTCATATTCTAATATAACATTCAATTTTGATACTCCTCTGCAAAATCCAAAATCATATTTTTCTCTATTTCCATTAATATAATTTTCGGCTCTATCATTTATAATCTCCACATTTTCTAAAGAAAGTTCTTTTTTTGTAATCTCTAAAAATTTTGTTTTTTTCCCAACAGAATCTAATAAGGTAAATTGAATATTTGTATTGACAATAGCAAGTACCATGCCGGGAAAACCGGCACCCGTACCTATATCTATTGCTTTTTCATTCCCTTTTATATATTTTAATATGTTTTTTTGGACTAATAGAGAATCTAAAAAATGCTTTTCTATTATTCCTTTATCATCTCTTATTGCAGTAAGATTAGTATGTGAATTGTATTCTTTTAAAATTTGAAAATATTTCAATAATTTCTCAATACTTTCTTTTGAAATATCTACTCCAATTTTTTCTATTCCTTTTATTAGATATTCTCTCATATTTCTCCTCTAATTTAAAGTATTTTTTATCTTAAATAGTATTGATTATTTAATATACATTAATAATACTGATATATCTGCTGGCGTTATTCCTGATATTCTAGAAGCTTGTCCAATATTCAAAGGTCTTTTTTGCTTTAATTTTTGTTTTGCTTCTAATGTTATTCCTTTTATATTATCGTAATCAAAATCTTTTGGTATTAATTTATTTTCAAGTTGCTTATGTTTTTCTATCATTTTAAGTTGTTTTTTTATATACCCTTCATATTTTGTCTGAACTTCTACTTGATATTTTGTTTCTTCATCAAAATCCGAAAAATCAAATTCAACATCCATAACTTCCGCTACATATTCAACATCACTATATTTTATACCTGGTCTTTTTAAAAACTCATCTAATTTAATTCCACTTTTTAAAGGCTTTTCACCATTTTTTTCTAGTATTTCAACCACTCTTCTATTTGAACTTCCTACTACATTTGATTTTAATTGAACTCTTATTTTTTCTATATTTTTTCTTTTAGTTTCTATAAGTTTGTATTCTTCATCGGATAAAAGCCCAACTTTATATCCAATATGAGAAAGTCTCAAATCAGCATTATCTTCTCTTAAATAAAGTCTATATTCAGAACGCGCCGTAAACATTCTATAAGGTTCATTTGTTCCTTTTGTTACTAAATCATCTATTAATGTACCAATATACGAATCTGCTCTGTCTAAAATAACTGGTTCTTCCCCTTTTATTTTTTGAACAGCATTAATTCCCGCTATAAGGCCTTGTGCTGCTGCTTCTTCATATCCAGAAGTTCCATTTATTTGTCCGGCTAAAAATAATCCACTAATTTTTTTAGTTTCTAAAGAATACTTCAATTCTTCTGGATCAACATAATCATATTCTATTGCATAAGCATATCTCATTATTTTAGCATCTTCTAGTCCTGGTAATTTATTTAACATCTCATATTGTAGATCTGCTGGTAAACTAGAAGAAAATCCGCTTACATATATTTCATTTGTATCATAGCCTTCTCTTTCTAAAAATAGATGGTGTCTTTCTTTATCCTGATATCTAAATACTTTATCTTCTATTGATGGACAATATCTAGGCCCTACTCCTTCTATAGTTCCATTAAACATAGGAGATCTATGCTTATTATTTAGTATAATATCATGAACTTCTGTATTTGTATATGTTATATGACAAGGAATTTGTTTCCTCGAATTAGCTTCTTCTATTGTTGTTTTTCTAGAAAATTTTAATCCTTGATTAATATCTCCTGGCTGTTCTTCTATTTTATCAAAATGAATAGTTCTTGCATCTACTCTCGGAGGCGTTCCAGTCTTAAATCTACCTAATTTCAAGTTACATTTTTCCAAAGAACTCGATAATTCTTCTGCAGATAATTCTCCCATTCTTCCACCTTTAAATTTATTCTCACCAATATGTATAAGACCTCTTAAAAATGTCCCCGTTGCAAGTACTACCGCTTTTGCATAATATGTAAGTCCCTCTTTAGTTTTTACACCTTTTACTTCATTATTTTCTACAATAAGTTCTGTTACAATCCCTTGTATTGCTGATAAATTTTCTGTATTTTCAATAGTTTTTTTCATTTCTTTATGATAAGCTTTTTTATCACTTTGCACTCTTAGTGATCTAACCGCTGGTCCTTTTCTTGTATTTAAAACTCTTATTTGAACAAAAGTTTTATCAGAATTTCTCCCCATTTCTCCACCAAGTGCATCTATTTCTTTAACTAAATGACTTTTAGCAGGTCCTCCAATTGATGGATTACATGACATTATTCCTATATTATCAAGTGTAATTGTAAACATAGCTGTTTTCATTCCCATTCTTGCTGCTGCTAAAGCTGCTTCACAACCTGCATGTCCAGCGCCAACTACAATTACATCAAAATTTTCATTAAACATTTTTCCTCCTATTATTTGTTTTAACTCTATTATTTTAATTCTTCCAATTTTTTAGCTGTTCTACCATCTGTTGCAACAATTAATGTATCACCTTCAAATATTTTAGTTGTTGCATTTGGACTAAGAACCGCATCTCCTCTCTCTCTTCTAATTGCTATAATATTTGCATTATAATCTTTTCTTAAATCAAGTTCTATTAAACTTCTATTTACAAAACTAGCTGGTGCTTTTATTTCTATAATTAAAAATTCTTCGGAAAATTTCATATGTTCTATTATATTAGTTTCCATCTCTGCTAAAGCAACTCTTTTCCCCATATAAATTTCAGGAAAAACAACTTCATCTGCTCCTATTTTTTTTAAAACTTTTCCGTGAGCTTTTGTTACCGCTTTACATATAACTCTTTTTATTCCCATTTCTTTTAATGTAAGGGTTATAAGTATACTAGCTTGTATATTTGTTCCTACACAAACAAAAGCTACATCAAAATTATTTATACCCAAATCTTGAAGACTTTTTTCATCAGTTGCATCTATTTCAACTGCATTATCTACAATATCATTATTTATTGCCTCTTGAATTATTTCTTCGTCTATATCAAGTGCTAAAACACTTTCATCTGCTTTATATAAAGTTTCAGCTATACTACTTCCAAATCTTCCTAATCCTACTACTAAATATTGTTTCATTATTCCTCCCATATATTATCCTACTAAAATATTTTCTTTAGGATATCTATAACTTATTCTTTTTGCTCTTTCTCCCAATGCTAATGCAAATGTAAGAGGTCCTACTCTACCAATAAGCATAGTTATTATTATAAGTATCTTAGAAGCTAATGATAGATCAGCTGTTATCCCCATAGATAATCCTACTGTACCAAACGCTGAAACAACTTCAAAAATGATTTTCATAAAATCTTTTTCTTCTATCATTAATATTAAAAAAATTATAAATAATACATATATAATTGATATTGCAAATATTACAAGTGCTCTATTTAATATTTCCCATGATATTCTTCTATTAGAAATATTTATATCTTTTTGCCCTTTCACTATGCCTATTATATAAAAAACTAAAACTCCAAAAGTTGTAGTTTTTATTCCTCCACCTGTAGAACCAGGTGAAGCTCCTATCATCATAAATATAAGCATCATAAAAATTGTTGCTGGTTTTAAATTTGACATAGATACTGTATTAAATCCTGCTGTTCTCGTTGTTACACTTTGAAAAAATGATGCTATTATTTTATTAAATAAACTCATATTTCCAATTGTAAGATTATTTTTTCTTTCAAAAATAAAAAAAGTAATAGATCCAACTATAATTAAAATCCCTGTAATTATTAACGCTAATTTTGAAGTTAAATTAAATTTTGCTTTTTTTGTTCTTATATACTGTATCAATGAATCAATTACAGCAAACCCTATTCCACCTAAAATTATTAAAAACGATATAACCAAATTTATATTTATATCTCCATAAAACCCCTCTAAACCTGTGCTAAATAATGAAAAGCCTGCATTACAAAATGCAGATACTGAATGAAATATTGAAAAATATATAGCTTTTTTTAAAGGCATAATTTTTATAAAAGATAAAAATAAAAAAATTGCTCCTATAGTTTCTATTGAAAGAACAATATAAATGATTTTTCTTACAAATCTAATTATTCCGCCAAGTGCTTCTTGATTTAAATCTTCTTTCAATATTTTTTTCTCTTCATAACTTATTTTTCTACCTATTAATAAAGCTAATATTGATGAAAAAGTCATTATTCCTAATCCACCTAATTGAATAAGTATAAGTATAACTGTTTTCCCAAAATATGAATATGTTTTACTTATATCTACTACAGACAATCCTGTAACCGATACTGCTGAAGTAGCAGTAAAAAGAGCGGTAAATACTCCAGCTGATTTATCTAATTTTGCAACTGGTAAACTAAGAAGTATCGTCCCAATTGTTATTATTATTATAAAAGATAATATGAGTATTTCAGATGGGGTCATAGAAGATTTTATTTTATTAATTTTTTTTTTATACATCTTTCATCACTCCTTTAAAATCTCTCATATTATACATTATTTTTTATCACCTTGCAAGAAAGCTTATTGAAAATATTCTATACAAAATATATATGAAAATGTTATTATATTACAAAGAAAATTAAAAAATGGAGGTAATTTATATGAAAATAAATATTATAAATATAAATCAAGATAATAATTTTTATAAAATAAAAGTTAAAAATAATCATTTATATCCAGATGGTAAAGGTGGACAATTAGGAGATAGAGGAAAAATTGCTGATGCTAACATTGTATCAGTAACAAAAAATTATATTTTAATCGATAAATTTTTAAATCCTGGAGAATATGAATTTATTGAAGATATCAATTGGAAAAAAGATATCTCTATTCAACACAGTGCAGAACATCTTTTTGCCGCTACTGTTTTAAAAGAATTAAATCTATATATAGATAGTGTAACTATGAACGAAGATTATTCATACCTTGATATACCTAAAACTCTAAAACAAGATGAATTAGATATTTTAGAAAATAAAGTAAATAAGATTATATCAAAAAATTTAGAAATAACTGAAATTTTTACCAATATTAATGATTTAAAAAATTATAATACTCGAACCAAATTAAAAGTTGCTATAACTGATAATATTAGATTAATAAAAATTGGAGATTATGATATTGTTCCTTGTGGTGGATATCATGTAAATAATACAAGCGAAATAAAAATTTTCAAAATAATAAATTTTGAAAAAGTAAAAGGTGGAAAAACAAGAGTGTATTTTTTAGCTGGCGATAGGGCTTTTAAATATTTTAATAACTTAATAAATATTATAAAATTTGCTAACAATCAGTTAAGTAGTCAATCATTTGAAATAAATGAAAAAATTATCGATCTAAAAAATAATATTAAATCTTTAAAAAATGAAAATAATAATTTAAAAAATGAAATTATAGAGTTAAAATTATCTCACGAATTAAGTAAAAAAATATTTTTTAATGACTATCAATTAATTATTATTAATAAGGCTATAAATAATATTAATCCATTTTTAAAAAAATATATTTTAAATAATTATATTTTAATTTCATCTGAAAATAATAACTTCACTATATTTTCTGATAACTTTAATTGTAAATCTTTATTTGATGTAATAAAATCTAAATATAACATTAAAGGCGGTGGAAATAATAACAGAATTAATTTCTCATCTTCTGAATTAAACATTGAACTTGTTTTAAATATATTAAAGGAGATTATATGAATATAATTGGATTTGAAGAATATTTTAAAGCTGCAATCCTTATTCCTATTGTTACAATTAATAATAAAAAATATTTTTTATTCCAAAAAAGAGCTAAGAATATTCGACAAGGAAGTGAAATATCATTTCCTGGTGGTCAATATGATAAAATTTTAGATAAAAATTTTAAAGATACTGCAATAAGAGAAACTATTGAAGAAACTGGCATTAAAAAAGAAAAAATAAAAAATATAGAATATTTTGGTACTTTTATCGATTCAAAACTCTATATAGAATGTTTTACTGCTAACTTAGACATAAAATCTATTAATGAATTGAATCATCAAAAAGAAGAAGTTGAATATCTATTTTTAGTTGAAACAAATTTTTTTAAAAAAAATAATATGAAAGAATATTCTATCCAAACATGGCATTCACCTTATATAAAAAAATATGGAAAAAAAGTGTGGCTTTTACCGAGTATTAAATTAAAATTACCAAAATTTTATCATAAACCTTGGAAAAAAGTGCATAAAAATATATATCTTTATGAAAGTAGTCACGGTGCTATATGGGGAATAACTGCGCATATAATCAAAGTTTTTATTGAAAAATACAAGGAGTAACTCATGGAAATAATTACAAGTCATATTCATCTTGATTTAGACGGTTTTGCCTCAATGATTTTAGCTAAAAAACTTTATCCAAATGCAAAACTTATATTTTCTGGAAATGTTTCAAAAAACGTAAAAGAAATCGCTAATTTATATCAAGATATATTAAATATTGAAAAAATAAAAGATATTGATTTAAATGAAATTACAAAATTAATAATAGTAGATACTTCAAATATAAATAGAATAGGTAATTTTAAAAATATTATATATAAAAAAAATGTAGAGATAATAATCTATGATCATCATTCCGCCAATAATAATGATATTAAAAAAGGTAAAATTTTCAAAAATATTATAGGCTCTAATTCATCAAATATTTTAAAATATATTTTTAAAAAAAATATAAAACTAAACAATTATGAAGCAACCATTGCACTTATGGGAATATATGAAGACACTGGAAATTTTACTTTTAAAAATACCACTTACGAAGATATGTATTTTGCTTCGAAATTATTAAAATTTGGTGCAAATCTGGATATGGTCTTAGAGTTTGTTAATAAAAACCTTCAAACAAACGAATTTGAATTATTTTTAAATTTTTTAAATTCTGGAGAAACTATAGATCATTACTCACATAAAATTTTTATTACAAAAATTATTGGAAATAAATTTCATAAAAATCTCGATGTTATCGCTAATAAAATAATGGATATAAAAGATTGTGATGCTTGTTTTTTACTATATTCATATGACAACAATATTTCAATAATAGCTAGAAGTACATCAAAATCAATCAAATTAGATGAAATTTTAAAAAAATTTAATGGTGGTGGTCACTCCGAGGCTGCTTCTGGATTTTTAAGAAATGTTAATATTAATGAAATTTTTCTTGATTTAAAAAATGAAATTTCTAATTTTATTCCTCAAAATAAAACTGCTAAATATATAATGAGTACTCCTGTTAAATACGTAAAACCTGATGCAAAAATAAAAGATGTACATAAAATCATGATATATTTTGGTTATAGTGGCATTCCTGTTATTAAAGATGATACGCCAATTGGAATAATTTCCCGTAGAGATATTGATAAAGCTATACATCACGGCTTTTCAAATGCCCCTGTTAAAGCTTATATGACTTCAAATATTATTATATCTACTCCTAATACTTCTATTGAAGATTTAAAAAAAATTATTATTGAAAACGAAATTGGAAGAGTTCCTATTGTTGAAAACAATAAACTTATTGGAATAGTTACACGAACTGACATTTTAAGAAATTTATATGAACAAAAATTCATTTTAAAAAAGCCTGTTGAGAAAAATCCTAAAATAATTAATATTAATCTTTTAAATAAATTTCCAAAAGAAATAATAGATATTTTTAATATTATTGAAAAAGTTTCAAAGCATAGAAATGAAAAAGCATATTTAGTTGGCGGAATTGTACGCGATCTAATATTAAATATTAAAAATCTTGATATAGATATTGTTATTGAAGGAGATGCAATAGCATTTGCAAAAGAATTAAATGTCTTTTTGAATATAAAAAAAATAATTACTCATGAAAAATTTAAAACTGCTATTATTTTTTTAGAAACTGGTTTAAATATAGACCTAGCTAGTAGTAGGCTAGAATATTACGAATATCCTACATCGCTCCCTACTGTATCTTATAGCAGTATTGATAAAGATCTTTATCGAAGAGATTTTACTATAAATGCTATGGCTCTTGAAATAGATTATAATAATTTTGGAAAACTTATTGATTATTATAATGGATACTATGATTTAATTAATAAAAAAATAAAAATTTTACATAATTTAAGCTTTATTGAAGACCCTACTAGAATAATAAGAGCTATTAGATTTGCTTCAAGATATAATTTTGATATAGAAAGTGATACTGAAAAATTTTTAATTCAAGCTGTAAATGATGGATTTTTAAATAAAATCAGTTTTGATAGGTTAAAAAATGAGATTATTAAAATATTAAAAGATAAAAATCCTCATAAGGCGCTTAATTTATTTGAAAAATTTAATATTTTTGAAAAGTTTAATTTAAATATAATTATTACTCCTTCAACATATAATATTTTTAAAAAAGTACTCGAAAATAAGGATGAAATTATTAAAAATAATGTTAAACCATGGCAAATTTTATTAATAACTTTATTTAGAAGACTTAATAGTGAAGATTTAAAAACTATTTTTCATAGATTTGGATTCAAAAATAAATTTATACGTAAAATATCGATTGGAATTAATGAAAGAAAAATTATTGTTGAAAAATTGAAAACTGCAAATAAAAACTCTAAAATATATTTTTTATTAAATAATATTCCACTTGAGATAATTTATTTAATAAAATATTCTTATCCTGAAATAGAAAATAAAATTAATCTCTATTTAAATCAATTGCAAAATATAGTCCCTATTATAAATGGAAAAATATTATTAAAAAATGGTTATACTGAAAGTAAAAAAATAAAAAATATTATTAAGCATGCTCTTGAACTACAACTTGATAATGAAAATTATACAATAAAAGAAATACTTAAAGAATTACATGAAAAGCATATATAATTTTATAAAACAAAAAATAATTTCATATGTATATCTATTTTTTTATATAAAAATTATACTTATGTAAACTAATATTTATACAATTATTCTTTTATTTCAAATAAAATTGTAAATTTAAAAATTAAAGTTCTATAAATAAAAAAATAAAGATTTAAAAATTTAAGAAAGGAACAAAATGAAGAAAATATATATTACTAAAGATATTAAAAATTATGAAAAAGGACTTAAAATACTAGAAAAAATAAAAAATTATAATATTGTATCATCAGAAGAAGAATTTATTAATATAATTAAAAAGAAAAATTTAACCTATGAAGAAGAAAAAAAATACTCTTTATTTACAGTAAAAAAAGGAAAATTTTTAAAAAAATATTATCTTGATAAACAATTAGAAGGAATAAAAGAAGAATATTATTTGTCATATGAAAATAATTGCCCTTTTAATTGCTTGTATTGCTATTTAAGAGATTATTTTAATCATGGTGCATTTGTATTTTATGTAAATATAACAGATATGTTTTATGAACTTGATAATTTTAAAAAGAAAAATATAATGATAAGCTGTGGTATAATGAATGATTCTCTTGTTATGGATAATCTTACAAATATTACAAGTGATTTAATAAAATATTTTTCAAAACGTAAAGATTTAATACTTGAAATACGAACTAAAAGCAATAATATAAATAATTTATTAAAATATCCTGCTAAAGAAAATATTTTAATTTCATTTACGTTTAGTCCAGATACTATAATTGATAAATATGAATTAAAAACAAATAATTTAAAAGAAAGAGTAGAGGCAGCAAAAAAACTGCAATCTCATGGATATAATATAGGACTTCGATTTGATCCAATAATTAATATTAAAAATAGAACTAATGAATATACTAAAATGATTGATTATATTTTTAATAATCTTAATACTACTAGGATTAAAGATATAGGGATTGGAACTTTAAGATATAAAAAAGGTCTTCGTCAAAAAGTCCTTGCTGAGAAAAACACAGATTTATTTTATAATGAATTTATTATCGGAATAGATGGTAAAGAACGATATTTTAAAAAAATAAGAATTGATAGTTATAAAGAGATCATCTCTCAAATAAAAAAATATGGTAATTTTGATATATATCTTGGTATGGAACCAAAATATATATGGGATGAAGTATTTTAAAAACTTAAGATTTTAAATATAATTTTGGAAGGAGTAAAATGTTTTACATTTTAACTGGTGATTATTCTATTGAATTAGAATACAATAAATTAATTAAAAAAAACAATTATCCTATTATCACTTTTGATGCTACCCAAAAAGAAGATTTTGAAAATTTTTTGCAAAAAATATCTACAAACAACATGTTTGGAAATAATGAAACTATTATATTAAAAAGAGCTGAAAAACTTTCAAAATTGTCTAATTTTATAAAAACCATTTCAAATTTTAATATTTTAAATAAAATAGTAATAATTTTAATAAATAAAAAACTTACTGCAAAGCAAATAAAAGAATGTGAATCATTTGCAAAAGTGATAATTGGAGAAACTAAAAATGAAAAAGATTTTTATATTAATTATATAAAAAATGAATTAAAGATAAGTACAAATGACGCTTTTAAACTTACAGAAATGATAGGTCATGACATTTATAAAATAAAAAATGAAATTGAAAAAATAAAAAATTATTTTTATGAAGAAGAATTTTATATTGAAAAAGCTAAAAATATAATCTCAATAAATGAAGAATATAATAGTTTTGAAGCTATTGAAAATCTTTTACTTGGAAATCCTAATGAAGTATATAAAATGATTAATAAAGACAAATCACATATGCTTATTCTCTATACTCTAACAAAAGAATTTCAAAACATTTTAAAATTAACTCTATTAATCAATGAAGGCAAAATAATTAATACTAATAATTATAATAAATTTAAAAATAGTTATGAAAATAATAAATATCTTTTTAATAATACACATCCATATTCTGTATTTAAAAAATTAAAATATATTAATAAATATACTATAAGCAGCATTAAAGAAATTTTAAAAGAAATTTTGATAACTGAGGCAAATATAAAAAATGGTTTAATAAAAGACGATATTGCAATAGAACTCTTAATTAAAAAGGTGGTTATAAAATATGAAAATAATAAATAATTTTTCAAAAGAAGAAGAAATTTCTCATTCAATAACACATGCAATTGGAGCAATAATTTCTGTTGTTGGTTTTATTTTTCTAATGATAAAAGCTTATATAATCAAAGACACTCTTCACACAGTTAGTTATATTATTTTTGGCCTTAGTTTGATAAATCTGTATACTATGTCTTCTATATATCATGCATTTCCAAAAGGAAAATCAAAAAAAATATTTGAAAAATTTGACCATATTTCTATATATTTTCTTATCGCCGGAAGCTATACTCCGTTTTGTTTAATTTTATTAAACAATAAAATTGGTTGGACAATTTTTATTATTCAGTGGATTTTTGTTTTAATTGGAACAATATTTAAAAGTATTTGGGTACATAAATATGTAGGATTTGCTACTATAATATATATAATTATGGGGTGGATGATAGTTTTTTCTATAAAACCTTTACTTCCTGTTTTATCTATAAATGGTTTTATTTTTTTAACAATTGGCGGTATTTTTTATACATTAGGCACTATATTTTTTGCATTTAGATTATTTAAATATCATCATACCGTTTGGCATATTTTTGTATTATTTGGTAGTATATTTCATTATTTAACAATATACTTTTATGTTTGATAATTTATAAAAGTTATGATATAATTTTTTGAATTTAAATAAAAATTAAGGAGTAATTAATGTCGAAATTAAATATAGAAGATATAATTGTGGTTGAAGGAAAAGATGATATATCTGCTGTAAAAAGAGCAGTTAATGCAGAAGTTATCGCCGTGCATGGTTATTCAGTGCATAAAAATAATAGTCTAGATAAAATAAAAAAAGCTAGTGAAAAAAAAGAAATAATAATTCTTACTGATCCTGATTTTGCAGGAGAAAAAATACGAAAAATAATCGAATCTCAAATTCCTAATGTAAAACATGCATATATCACTAGAAAAGAAGGAAGAAAAAATAATAATATTGGAGTAGAAAACGCTTCTCCAGAAGCTATTATTACAGCTTTAAAAAATGCAAAATTTAAAATAAATACTAATGAAAATGTTTTTACAATTAATGATATTATTGATAATGGTTTATCTGGTAAAATTGATTCAAAAGAAAGAAGAGATAAATTAGGAAAAATACTTCGTATAGGATATTGTAATGCAAAACAATTTTTAAATAGGTTAAATAGTTTTGGAATAACAAGATTAGAATTTGAAAAAGCTATTGATAAACTTAAAAGTTGATTTAATAAATGTTATAAAATAAAAGGGGGACAGTATGATTTCAAATGAGATTAATAAAAATATGCAAAATTCATCTTGGATAAGAAAAATGTTTGAAGAAGGAGAACGACTGGCAAAAATACATGGAAAAGAAAATATATATGACTATAGCATAGGAAATCCATTTGCAGAACCTCCTATTGAAGTAATAAACTCTCTTATTAAACATTCTTCTGAAAAAGGTGTACACAGATATATGAGTAATGCTGGTTTTTTAGATGTTAGAAAAACTATGGCTAATGAAATTAATAAAAATATCATTGATAAAAAACTTAGTTATGAACATGTTGTAATGACTTGTGGGGCTGCTGGAGCTTTAAATACTGTTCTTAGAGCTATTTTAAATCCTGGAGAAGAAGTTATTGTCTTTACTCCATACTTTGTAGAATATGGCTTTTATATTCAAAATCATAATGGAATTATGGTAACTATCAATAATGAAAAAACTAATTTTCAACCAAATTTAGATGAATTAAAAAAGAAAATAACTAAAAAAACTAAAGCTATTATTATAAATTCGCCTAATAATCCAACTGGAGTAGTATATAAAGAAAATATTTTAAAAGAAATGTCGCTAGTTATAAAAGAAAAAGAAGAAGAATTCAATTCTAAAATTTTTATAATTTCTGATGAACCATACTCTAAAATTGTTTATAATAATATAAAAATTCCTAATATTTTAAATATTTTTGAAAATGGTATTATTGTAAATTCATTTAGTAAATCTCTTGGACTTGCAGGAGAAAGAATAGGTTATATTGCAGTTAATCCTAAAATAGAAAATGTTTCTATTTTAATGAATGCACTTATTTTCTGTAATAGAACTCTTGGGTTTGGTAATGCTCCAGCACTTGCACAAAAAGCTGTAGCAGATGGTATAAACTCTTCTGTAAATATTGCCGATTATCAAGAAAAGAGAGATTTTTTGTATGATAATTTAACTAGACTTGGATTTACTATGGTAAATCCAGAAGGAACGTTTTATTTATTTCCAAAATCACCTATTAAAAACGATATAGAATTTGTAAAATTTGCTACAAAATATAATATTTTATTAGTTCCTGGTAGTGGGTTTGGATGTCCTGGATATTTTAGAATGTCATATTGTGTAGATTTTAATATGATAAAAAGAAGTATTTCTGCTTTTGAAAAAATGGCGAAAGATTTAAATCTTATAAAATAAAGGGGTTTATCCTATGAAAAACAAAATTTATTTATTAATTTTTTTATTATTGTTTACAGCTTGTTATCCTAGTATAAAAGTTAAAAAAAACATCATAAAAAATAACGATGGAAAAATCATTAGTATCAAAGAAGGTAATTATATTGATAATGTAGGAAGAGTTTTAAATGTTATATATTCTGAAAAAGAAAAAAAATATTTCATCTCCAATACCGGAGCTTTTGAATCTGTGATTACTAAAAATATTTATAAAAATTATTATCTTTTAGAAGGATTAGAAGATGAAAAAAAATATAGAAACTTATATTTAATAAATATTGATGGAAAATTTATTAATATTTTTCAATATGATATACCCGAGAATAAAGTAAATAAATTAGAAAAAAAATTTCATGTATTAATATCAATAAATCAAAATGGAGTATTTATTGATGGAACTCAAAAAAATATTTATAATACTATTCTTTATTGTATAAAAAACAACTATATAAAAAAAGAATTTTTCTTAATAAAAAAATTTTCTAATTTATAAAAAAGATGAAAAAATTTTCATCTTTTTTTATTTATTATTTTTAATTCTATTTTCTAGGTAATTTTTTTATTCCATAAAGAATAATTAAATTCCCTAGAACTTTTTTTATTTCAAAATTATTATACATAATTAACTCTATAATAAATGCTGTAATTAATTGACCAACAATTATAAATATTGTCATATTAACGGCAGGTATTTTCCCTACAATATTATTTGATAAAAATAATACTATTATTCCCAATGCTCCACCTAAATAAATATAAAAATTATCTATACTAAAATCAACTACTATATTTTTATTAAAAAATATCATTGATACTAACAGAATTATTATTGATATAAAATAAGTAATAATCATAGAACTATACATTCCCATACAATTAGCTAATTTTGAATTAATTATTATACTAAGAAGCACTAAAACCCCTACTAAAAATGCCAATAAAAAATACATTTTATCCCCTTTCTATCACTAAAAATAGTATACCTATAAATATAATAAATATACTTTGAATTTTTTCTCTATTAATTTTTTTCTTTTCAAATCCAAAAAAGCCAAAATAATCTATAATCGTCGAAAAAATCATTTGAGATATTAGTGTAATAGCTACTGTTAAACTCGGTCCCAATTTTAAAAGAACTAAATTATTTAATCCAATTAATGTTACTCCTACAACACCACCTAAGAAAAAATATCTATGTAATTTTATAAATTTTTCTTTTTTTATAATTTTTATAATCACAGCTACTATAAAACCTATTATATGAATAATAAGTAATGCTAACAAGTTACCATATTTTTGAGATAGCATACTATTTAATGTAAGCATTATTGTAACTAAACTTCCTATTATTAATGGTATTATATTCATATTATCACCTTCCTAAGGTTATTTTACACTAATATAAAATTTAAAAATATGACATTTGTCATTTTCAAAAAATAATGTAAACGTTTATTATAAATATTATAAATAAATGATATATTGACAATTTATATAAAATCTTATATAGTATTTTACATAATATTTGTTTTTTTTGTATTCCTAATATATAATATAAATAATATGAAAACGATTTAATAATTAAAAAAATGATTCAAGAGAGGACAAAATATAAATGAATATTAAAACTAAACAATTTTTTTTGATTTTGGTAATTCTATTATTATTTGTAATTATTGATATTATTGTATATTATAGTGGAGGTACAAAATATGTTTTTCCATATCTTATGTTAATACCTATTATTATATCTGCTATTTTTTATTATACTTTTGGCGGAGCTATTAATGGCTTTTTTGCTGGTATATTTTTAGCTTTTTTACCGCTTGACACAACTTTACAAATTAAACAAAGTCCTCTTAATTATATCTTACGAATTTTTCTTTTAACTTTATTAGGTGGTTTTATTGGATATTTATTAAAAAAGAAACAAAATATTACAAAAAGTGTTGGATTTGAAACTAATATTTATAATGAAAAAGAATTATTAAAAGAAAAAGTAAATAAACTATTAAAAAGCAATAAAAATTTTTCTTTAATTTTAATTGATGTTAATAATATTGTAGAAATAACATCTCTTTTAAACAATAGTATTAGTGATTTTTCTTTAAATTTTTCAAAATATTTAAAACATAAATATAAAAAAAAAATTGAAATTTTTATAAATAACGATTTTTCATTATTACTTTTATTAAAAAATTATTCGTTAAATGAAACCGAAAACTGGATAATAAATTTCTTAGATTACATTAATAACAATCCTTTTATTATAAATAATATGTCTTTATTTTTAAAAACTTTTTTAGTTGGTATACATCAAAATTATATTAATAATTTTGATGATGGTTTTAAAAAAATAGTCACGTGTTTATACTATGCAAAAGAGAATAATTTAGATTATTTTATATATAATGATACTGTAAATTTTCCAATTTACTTCACATCTGAATTATTAGTTGATATTCATAATGCTATTAAAAAAAATGAATTGTTTATTGTTTACCAACCAAAGTTAAATTTAGCCGATAATAAAGTCAAAAGTGTTGAGGCTCTAATTCGTTGGAAACATTCTACTAAAGGTTTTATTCCTCCAAATAAATTTATTCCACAAGTTGAAAAAACTACATATATAAATAATCTAACTCTTTGGATTATAAAAAAGGTAATAAATGATTTAAATAATCTAAAAAAGAAAAATATTAATATAAAAATTTCAATTAATATAAGTCCTAGAAATCTAATGTCTAAGTTATTCTTAATAAAATTAATGGATATTTTAAATAGCAATAAAAATATAATTAAAAATTTAGAATTTGAATTAACTGAACGAGATATTATAACTGAACTATCCTCTATTAAAAAAATATTATTAAAGTTACAAAAAATGAATTTAACAATTGCTATGGATGATTTTGGTACTGGTTACTCATCGCTAGCAAATTTAAAATATCTTCCTATTGATATTATAAAAATAGATAAAGAATTTATTAAAAATTTAGATAATAATATTATAGATTATGAAATGGTAAAGTCTACTATAAAAATCTCTAAATTGATGAATAAAAAAATTGTTGCTGAAGGTGTAGAAAATAAAGATACACTAGAAATTTTATCAAAATTATATTGTTTTGAAGCTCAAGGATACTATATATCTAAACCCATAACTATTGATGAATTAACAAAATTTATTTTAAATTATAATAAAAAAGCAATTTCATAAAAAAAATTAATAAAAAAAGAAAGGAGGGAAAATAAGAGGGACTCTATTAATTAATATT
Source organism: Hypnocyclicus thermotrophus (assembly GCF_004365575.1). Taxonomy (NCBI): domain Bacteria; kingdom Fusobacteriati; phylum Fusobacteriota; class Fusobacteriia; order Fusobacteriales; family Fusobacteriaceae; genus Hypnocyclicus; species Hypnocyclicus thermotrophus. Next base: position 49,106 of record NZ_SOBG01000002.1, on the reverse strand, counting down.
TAAATATTTTACTAAATTTTAGGAGGGGTTATCAAATGAATAATATAATGAATTTGGAAAGTGCAAAAAGAATGATAAATAATATAAAAATTAAAAATTTATTTATTTCAGCTATAGTTACAATTATTTTAATTATGAGTTACTTAACTTTTTTTTCATTAAACAAAATGAAAATACTTAATAAAAATGTAAATTCTATTTATAATGAACATATGCTTACTTCTTTAAATTTAAAAAAATTTGAAACAGATTTTTATTTAATTAGAATAAAAAATATAGATTTATTATATTCTAATTATAACGAAAATTTAGTATCTGATATTAATAAAAAAATAATTGAACTTGACAATATTATTAATACATATGAAAGTCAAAATCTTACTACAGAAGAGAAAGAAATATTTAATAATATTAAAAAATATTATTTATTGTATATTAAAAATATGAAAAACTATTTTGAAATAATGAAAACAGGAAAAAAAATTAGTAAAGAAAAAATAAATTTATTGCGAGATTATGCAGCAAAAGCTCAAGAAAATATTGATAATTTAGTTTCATTACATGAAAAATATGCTAAAAACTCATTAATTAAAATAAATAATTCATATAATATTTCAAAAAAAGGTTTTTTAATTGTTTCTATTATAGCTATTATTATTTTAGCTATGTTTAATTTTATTTTAACATATTTAATAAAAAATTCTATACAAAATATCACTACAATTCTAAATAAATTATCAAATTATGATTTTTCTTTTGATTTAAAAGTAAATGGAAAAAATGAATTTGCAGAAATGACAAAATCTTTAATTATTATTATCGAAAATATAGATGATTTATTATCAAATGTTAAAAATAATTTTATAAAACTAGACGATAATTCAAAAAGTTTAGTTGCTACATCTGAAGAAACTGCTGCCGCTTCTGAAGAGTTAGCTGCGACAATGCAAAATATTACAGCGGGCGCTTTAGAACAATCAAATGATATAAAAGATATAACTGATTCAATAAAAGTTTTAACTACTAGTATTGATAATGTATATAATGAACTTATTAAAGTAAAAAATGAAACAGAAAATAGTGCTAATAAAGCTAATAATGGAAAAAATGAAATGGATGTATTAGTAAATTCAATAAATGATATAAAAAATGTATTTGATCTAGTAATATCAAAGGTTAATAGACTAATAACATCTGTTAATAAAATTAGTGGTATAACTGATATAATCTCTGGTATTTCAGAACAAACTAATTTACTAGCACTAAATGCTGCAATAGAAGCTGCTAGAGCTGGTGAACATGGTAAAGGATTTGCAGTCGTAGCTGAAGAAGTAAGAAAATTAGCTGAGGAATCAAGAACTTCAACTAATAAAATTATAGAGTTAATAAAATCTATAACAAATGATACAAATGAGGTAATAGAAACATCTGAAAATGTTGAAAATCTAATTATTGAACAAACTAAAGCTGTAGAAAATACACTTAATTCATTTATTGAAATAATAGATTCTGTTGAAAATATTACTCCACTTATTAAAAATACTTATAGTGCAACTGGTGAAATTGTTAAATCAAAAGATTTAGTAGTAGAAAAAGTTGATAAAATAAATAATGTTGTTGAAAGAAATATCGCTGCTTCGGAGGAAGTATCAGCAGCTAGTGAAGAATTAACAGCATCTAATCAAGAAGTAGCCGCTGTTGCACAAGATTTAGGTTATATATCAGAATCAGTAAGACAATTAGTTGATAAATTTAAAGTCTAAAAAGCTAGAATAATATCTAGCTTTTTTATTATTTATTAAAATAAATTTCTATTTTCTTTTTTAATAAAAATAAAATTTCTATACTACTTTATATATTTGTGATAAAATTAAAATAAAAAGGTGATTTAATGAATAATAAATTATTAGAAAAATATTATAAAAAATATGCTCTAGATTCTTTTTTTAGTAATAATTATATAAATAAAGCATATTTAGAATTTATTAAAAAAAATAGTTTTTTAATTTTATCAAAACAACAACCAAAATATTTTTATTTTATTGTAAATGGAAAATTTAAAGTATCTACAACTAATGAAAATGGAAAGGCTTTATCTGTAGCTTTTTTAGAACCTGGAGAAGTTATTGGAGATGTAGAGCTTGTTTTAAATAAACCTTATATTCATAATGTAGAAGCTATTATAGATAGCTATGTAATAAAATTTGATATTGAATTTATCAAAACTTTACTTAAAACAGACAATGTTTTTAATAATAAAATTTTACAAACTTTAGCTATAAAATTATATAATGATACTAGTATAATATATGAATCTATGCTTTATCCTCTAGAAAATAGAATTGCTACCTATCTTTATAATAGTTTAGATGAAAATAACGAAATTCAAAAATTAAATATTACTGAACTGTCTTCGTCACTAGGTAAATCAAGTAGACAAATAAGAAGAATTTTTAAAAAATTTATAGAAGAAAATATTATTGAAAAAGATTTTATGTATGTAAAAATTATAGATATTAATAAATTAAAAAAATTAGTTATAGAAAAATTATAGGAGAATTTATGTGGGGAGATAAAAGATACAATAACTTAAATTATGAACTTAAAAAAACATTTGGAAAAAAAATATATAAAGTATCATTAAATGCTGGCCTTAGTTGTCCTAATAGAGACGGAAAAATTTCTTATGGAGGTTGTATATTTTGTAGTGAAGAAGGTAGTGGTGAACACGCGGGGAACAAATTAGATACTATTACAGAGCAAATAAATAAACAAATAAAGCTCATAAAAAATAAACATAATTCAGATAGTGTAATTGCTTATTTCCAAAGCTTTACAAATACTTATGGAAATATAAATTATTTAAGAAAAATATTTTATGAGGCGATAAATCATAAAAATGTAATTGGATTAGCTATTGCTACAAGACCCGACTGTATTAATAAAGAAATTTTAGATTTATTAAATGAATTAAATAAAAAAACTTTTTTATGGATAGAAATAGGCCTTCAAACTATACATGAAAAAACAGCAAAACTTATAAATAGAGGTTATTCTCTTCATAGTTTTGAAAACTCATTTTACAAATTAAAAAACAATAATATTAAAACTGTAATTCATATAATTGCAGGTCTTCCATATGAAACAAAAGAAGAATATTTTGATTCTATTGAATATATAAATAAAATAAAACCATGGGGAATAAAAATACATCTACTTTACATAATAAAAAATTCCTCTTTATATTATCTATATTTAAAAGAAAAATTTCATGTTTTTTCAGAAAAAGAATATATAAATCTTATAGTTAATTCTATAAAAATTTTAGATAAAAATATTATTATTCATAGAATCACAGGAGATGGAGATAAAGACACTCTTTTTAAACCAAAATGGAGCTTAAATAAAAGACGAGTATTAAACGAGATTCAAAAAAAGCTAAAATTAGAAAATATTATTCAAGGCAATTTATAAATCAATTTTTTCCTCTTAAGATAATTAAGAGGATTTTTTATTTTACTAATTATTATTAGAATATTTCATTTGCTTTTTTCAGTCCTAAAATATTACATTTTATTTTAAAATATTTCAAAAAAAATAATTTATTTAACAAATATTGACTTTACACTATTTATTTTTTTTGATATTATTTAATCAATTATAATTAAATATAGTTTACACAAGGAGTGAAAAATGAAATATCGGATACGAAATTCAATAAAATTAAAATTGATTGTTTCTGTTTTAACTATTATAGTTGTAACTATTGCTTTAGCTACTTTTTATAATATTAATTTATTTATAAAAAATACTAATAAAGAACTTCTAAATTTACTTTCCACTCAATCAATTTCAGCTAATATAATATTAAATAATAATATCGAAAAATTTGCTTTAAAAGCAAAAAATATTACTCAAGATTCTACTCTAACTAATTTATTACAAATGCAATTATATAAGAAAATTGATGATTTCAGTAAAAATATATTAAATAAAAATCCAGATATTGATGAAATTATTATTTTTAATAAAAACAATAATTCTATTAGTCATCCCAATTTAAGTAATAATTCTTTTATTAAAAATTTTATAAAATCTAAAAAAAGTAAATACAGCTTTTGGAATGATAATGGAAATTTAAAAATTATTGTTAACGCTCCAATTCTTACTAAATCTAAAACTCAATTAGGCAGTCTTGTTTTAATTCAAAATATTCAAAAACAAAAATATAATATTTCTCAACTTTCTAAAAAAATTAACACTACTTTTATACTTTTTGATAACTCAAAATTGGTATTCATTTCAGATTCAAATGGTCATATAAAGGATAGCACTCAAATAAAATATGATATTAATTTAAAAAATATAAAAAATAATATTTATGCAAAACAAAAAATAAAAATAGATAATAATAATTATTATGTACTCTATACTCCATTAGTAGATTTTCATAACAATATTATTGGCTTTTACGGTATCGCTAGCAATATTAAACAATTAGATAATTCGATTACTTCTATAATTTTTAATATGATTATTATGTCTATTTTCGGATGTATTTTTGCTACTATATTCCTTTTAATACTTGCAAATATATTACTAAATCCTCTACACACATTTATAGAAACTGCAAAAGATATAGGGAATGGTCATTATTCTAAAAGAATAAATATAAAAAATAATGATGAAATTGGAATTTTAGCCCATTATTTTAATGATATGCTTGATAAATTAGAAAATAACATAATAGAAATAGAGAAAAAAAATGAACGTTTAAAGGAATTAGATAAAATAAAAGATGACTTTTTGGCAAATACTTCCCATGAACTTCGAACGCCTTTAAATGGAATTATTGGTTTAACAGAATCATTGTTAGAAGGCGCTGGTGGAAAACTTTCTAAAAAAACTGAATTTAATTTAAATATGATAATGTCAAGTGCTAAAAGATTATTTAATTTAGTTAGTGATATATTAGATTTTGCTAAAATTAGAAATAAAGAATTAGAAATTTCTTTAAAAGATATAGATATTTATCAAATAACAGCAGTCGTTACTACTCTTTGTAGAGTTTTGATAGGAAACAAAGATATAAAACTAATTAATAAAATTTCTAAAAATTTTCCAATAATCTATGGTGATGATGCTAGGATTGAGCAAATTTTATACAATCTTATTGGTAATGCTATAAAGTTTACTCATAAAGGAGAAATTATTATAGATGCAAAAATAAATGAAAAAAAAGATACTGCTATATTTTATATAAAAGATAGTGGTATTGGTATAGCACCTGAAAAACTAGATAAAATTTTTGAAAGTTTTGAGCAAGGAGATAGTTCTATTTCAAGAAAATTTGGTGGAACTGGCCTTGGGCTCTCTATTACAAAACAACTTATCGAATTACAAGGTGGTAGTATTTATGTAGAATCTACTTTAGGAAAAGGAACTACTTTTGTATTTACTCTTCCTATTAGCGATGAAGTTGATCAAGACAGAATGTTTGAAGAAGAAGTAATAAGAGAACAAATAAAAAGAGAAAAAAAATTAAAAGACAGAATTAAAAATGCTGAAAAACAAAATCTTAATAAAGCTTATTTACCAAAATTTAATCCTAATAATTCAAATAAAAATATCCTTATTGTAGATGATGAATACATAAATTTACAAGTTCTTGTAGACCAATTATTATTAAAAAATTATAATATTGATGTTGCTATGTCTGGAGAAGAAGCACTTGAAAAAATTAAAAATTTTAACTATGATTTACTTATACTTGACGTAATGATGCCTAGAATGTCTGGTTATGAAGTATGTAAAGAAGTTAGAAAAACTTATTCATTATTTAATTTACCTATATTAATGCTTACTGCAAAAGATCGAACAGAAGACATTATACTTGGGTTTGAATCAGGAGCCAATGATTATATAACAAAACCGTTTGAAAAAAAAGAGCTTTATGCCAGAGTTAATACTCTACTTCGTTTAAAATATGCAATAGAAGTATCTCTACAGAGTACATATGAATACTTTACACAAAAAGAAAAAAGTGATACTCTAGAATCATTACAAAAAATCACTAATGACTTTAATTCTGATTTGAACAGTGAAAAAATACTTTTTAAACTGAAAAAGATATTTAAAGATATCTCTAAATATACTAATTTTGAATATCTAGTTAAAATAGAAAAAAGTTACTATAGTTATACTTTAGACGCTTTGATTAATCAAACTGTAATAAAAGAAAATTTAGTTCCTTTAAAAAACAATCCTTATTTAGAGTTTATTGAAAAAAATAAAACACCTAAATTATTTAAAGATACAAATAAAAATATACATATGAAAAAAACTAAAAAAAACACTCATATACTTATTATTCCTGCTATCTATGGTGAATCAATAGTTGGAGCTGTAGTCTTAGAAATTGAAAAAATTATAAATAAAAAAGATATTAATTATTTATTTATGATTTTATCCCAAGCAACTTTATCATTACAAAATTCAAATTTATTGTTAAAAATTGCTGAAGAAGTTAAAAAAGTAGAAAAAGCAATGGATGAACTTACTAAAACACAAGAACAGCTTATTCTTTCTGAAAAAATGGCAGTACTTGGTGGTCTTGTAGCCGGAATTTCTCATGAAATAAATACGCCTATAGGAATTGGAGTAACTGCTGCCTCTACATTAGAAGAATCAACTTCTAATATAAAGAAAAAATATGAAAAAAGTATTATGACAAGAAATGATCTAGAAATGTATTTAGATGATGCAGATACATCTTCTAAATTAATTTTATCAAATTTAAATCGAGCTTCTGATTTAATAAAAAGTTTTAAACAAATCTCTGTAGACCAAACTATACAAGATAAGCGTAAATTTAAAGTTTATGAATATATTAATGAAGTTTTTCTTAGTTTATATCCCAAAATAAAAAGAACTAATTACGAGATTAATCTTAAATGTGATAAAGAGCTTGAAATTACGAGTTATCCAGGTGATTTTTCACAAATTATAACAAATTTTGTAATTAACTCTCTTAATCATGGATTTGAAAATTCTAATGAAGGAATTATAGATATAATAATAGAAAAAAAAGATAATCAAATTATTTTTAAATATAAAGATAATGGTAAAGGAATGTCTGAAGAACATAGAAAAAAAATATTTGATCCATTCTTTACTACAAAGCGAGATAAAGGAGGGAGTGGTTTAGGTATGCATATTGTATACAACATTGTTACTCAAAGATTAAAAGGTAATATCAAATGTATAAGTGCTCCTTTTAAAGGTACTGAATTCATTATTACTTTTCCTTTAGAGAATTAAATATAAATAATAAAAAGCTCAAATAGAAATCTATTTTGAGCTTTTTATTTTAATCACATATTGTTTCCGTATAAATACCTTTATGAAATTTATATAACATATCTATTTGTTCTTTTGTTATTCTTGTTATAGATAGTTCGGGTAAATCATTAATATCAAAATATCCTACATCAAGAGTTTCCATACCTTTCTTTAATTCTCCACCTACTACCTTACACGAAATAAACATTTTATACACATGATTTATATCACTTGGATGCTTATGATAACTTTTATCTAATACAGCAAGTAATTTTTGAGCTTCTACTACAAGTCCTGCTTCTTCAAACACTTCTTTTTCAGCTACTTTTTTAGGACTATATCCTATATCACTCCATCCACCAGGAATACTCCACTTCTCATCTATTTTTTCTTTTACCATTAATATTCTATCTTTTTCATCAAAAATAACTCCTCTTACATCTACCTTTGGAGTTTTATATCCATCATCATTACAAAGTACTAATTTTATTTTTTCTATACTATTATTTGTAAGAAGCTCTATCATTTCTACACTTAAATCTTCTATTTGTTTATATCTATCTAAATCATAGTCGTTTTCTGAATAATATAATCCTGACTGAGATATTGCTTGCAGTTGCTTTGCTATTTCTAATAATCTTTTCATAATTCACCTCTATTTTTTTATTCTATTATAAGATACAAGTGATATTAATATTATTATCATCCCTATTATTGATAAAAAATTTGGATTTTCATTAGGTAATATTATCCAGCTTAAAAAAGCTCCTAAAAGTGGTATTAAAAATTTCCACATATTAAGCTCTGATACTTTTATATCTTTTGATTTTAATAATTTAAACCATATAGATATTGCTGCTGCTGATAAAAAAGCAAGCCATAATAAACTAATATAAAATACAATCGGAAAATCAAAATAAATTTTTCCTTCAAATACCCTACCTATTATTAATAAAAATATACCTCCTATTATCATTTGTAATGAAGATAATACTATAGGATTTATTACTATTTTATTTTTAGATATTTTTATATTTACTATTCCACCAAGTATTGAATTAAATAAAAGTAATCCAATTCCTAACATTGATTTTAATCCATTTACACTAAATGGTTTTGTTGATAAACTTATTAATATTATTCCTAACATTCCACTAATGAGTGCTAAAAATTTAGCTTTACTCATCTTATCATTATCTAATAAATAATGTGATAAAATAGCTGTAATAAGTGGAGAAGCCCCTATAACTATAGCTGCTACTGCTCCATCTACATATTTCATAGCACTATAAAATATAGCATATCCTATACCAGTTTGAGCTAAACTAATAAAAAATATAAATTTTAAATTATCTTTTAATATTTTAAATAATTTTTCTTTATATATTAATGGTAATAGTAAAACTCCTGCTAAAGTAAATCTTAAACCTGCAAAATTAAAAGGTGAACTATAATAAGTATATCCTATTTTAATTCCTACAAATGCTGTTGACCATAAAAAACATGCAAATATTGCTAACAATCTGTTACTTAATTTATTCATTCTATATTACCTTTCTTTTTCTCATATTATATCATATATAAAAAAAGTAATCTAGAATTATCTAGATTACAATATTATTTAAAATTTTTTCTAATACATTATTAAAATTAGTATTATTTTTAACTATTATATCGGCTGCTTTATTATAAATCGAGTATCTTTCATTATAAAGTATTTTTATATGTTCTACATTATTTTTTAATAACGGTCTATGCTTTACATCTATATCATTTATTAAGTTTTCTAAAGATCTATCAATAAAAATAATTATTCCATTTTCTTTTAGAGCTTCAATATTTTTATTATTTTTAATAATTCCACCACCAGTAGATATTATTAAATCTTTTTGTTTTGAAAATTTTTGTGTTATTTCACTTTCAATTTCTCTAAATTTTTTTTCCCCATACTTTTCAAAAATTTGAGAAATACTCATATTTTTAACTTTTTCTATTTCTTCATCTAAATCAACAAATTTTCTATTTAGTTTTTCTGATATACGCTTACCAAAACTTGTTTTTCCTGAACCTGGCATACCTATAAGCACTATATTATTTTTATATAATTGTAGTTTCAACTTAAAATATATTTTTTCTATTATTTCAAATAAATTTTCTTCTATATTTCCCCAAAATTCTTCTGCTTTTATTGCCTGTGCTACAAGCATAAAAAGGCCATTTACATATTTTATATTTTTTTCTTTTGCGTATTTTAATAATTTTGTAGTTTCAGGATTATAAATAATATCTATTACTGCTTTAAAATTTTTTATTATCTCTTTTTCTATAGGTGAGTCTTCTACTTTAGGATACATTCCTATTGGTGTACAATTTATTAGAATATTATCATCTTTATCTATATCTTTTAATTGAGAGTAATCTAAATAATTAATCTTTTTAAAACTATCTTTAAATTTTTCTTCTGCTTTATTTTTATTTCTACTAACTATAAATACTTTTCCTCCAAGGTCTAATATACATTTAAGTATTGCTCTAGCAGAACCTCCACTTCCTAAAATATATACATTTTTATCTTTACAATTAATATTATTATATTCTAACGTCATTTTAAATCCATAATAATCTGTATTATCTCCAATAAGTTTTCCATTTTTTAAATATATTGTATTAACTGCACCAATAGCTTTTGCATTTTCACTTATAATATCTAAATATTTTATAAATTCTGTTTTATATGGAATAGTTATATTTACACCTGATAATTGTTTGCTTCTTATTTTTTTTTCTATCTCTTTTAAATTTTCTTTTTTTATCTCAATCAATTCATATAAATAATTGAGATTTTGTATCTTATAAAAATCTTCATGTATAATTTTTGAATAACTATGTCCAAGCTTTTCTCCTAATAATCCATATGACATAATTTCCCCCTATAAAATATTATCATCTTTTTTATAATTACCTAAAAATTTAAAATATCCACTCTCTTTTTTAAAATATTCTAATGTATCTTTTACATTTTCATCTTCTAAATTTCCTTCAAAATCAATATAAAAGAAATATTCCCATGGTCTATCTTGAATAGGTCTTGATTTAATACTTAACATATTTAGATTATTGTCAGCAAATTTTTTAATAAATTTATATAATCCTCCTGTTTTATGTGGAGTTGATACAATTATGCTTATTTTATTATTTTCAATACTTTTTTCAAAATTTTCTCCTACTATAACAAATCTTGTATAGTTATTTTTATTAGAATTTATACTTGGCACTATTATCTCTAATCCATACTCTTCTTTTGCTCTAATACTAGCAATAGCACCTTTTGATTTATCATTTTGCTCTTTTATATATTGTGCGCTAAGTGCTGTATTTGGAAATGACACTAATTTTATATCTTTATGTTCATCTAAAAATTCTCTACTTTGTTGAAATCCTTGAGGATGAGAATAAATTTCTTTAATATTTTCGAGTTTTGCTCCAGATATCCCAAGTAAATTTTGTTCTATTTTTATAGCTATCTCCCCTACTATATATAAACCATATTTTCTAATAAGATCATATGTATCTGTTATCTCTCCTGTAGAAGAATTATCTATTGGAACTATTCCATACTCTATATCTCTTTTATTAATTGCTTTAAAAACTTCTTCAAAACTAGGATATTTTTTTATTTCCTCATAATTTTTAAAGTATTTTAATAAAGCTTCATGACTAAAAGAACCTTCACTTCCTTGAAATCCTATTTTTTTAGCTTCTTTTACATTTAAATTTTTTTTTATTTTAATCACTCTTTTTTGAATATCTTTACTAAGTTCCATTATATTTATAAATGTTTTTTTTACTTCATTCATAAACTCTTTGTTTTCTATATATTTCAAATTTTTATTAATAACTTCTTTTTCTCTAATCTCATTATATATAGGAATATTATTTTTTTCTTTATATTTAGCTATATCTATTGCTATTTCATATCTTCTTTCGATAAGTTCTACTATTTTTTTATCAATTTCATCTATTTCATTACGAAGTTTATTTAAATCCATTATATCTCCTACTTTCTATTAACATATCTAGAATTGTAAGAGCTGCTGCTGACTCTAATATTACTACTGCTCTAGGAACTATACATGGGTCATGTCTTCCTGTTATAGCAAACTCTTCCTCTTTTTTTGTTTCTATATTTATACTTTTTTGAGGTTTAGAAATAGAAGCTGTTGGTTTTAATGCTGTTTTAAATACTATAGGCATACCATTAGATATCCCACCGAGTATACCTGCATTATTATTTGTTTTTGTTTTTACATTACCATTTTTATCATAATAATACTCATCATTTGCTTCAGAGCCTCTAAGTCTAGTAATTCCAAATCCTTTTCCGAATTCTATACCTTTTACTGCCGGTACTGAAAATATCATACTAGCAAGTTTACTCTCTATTGATTCAAAAAATGGTTCTCCAACTCCAGCAGGAAGGTTTATAATCGCAGTTTCTACTATTCCACCTACTGAATCAAGTTCTTCTCTTGCTTGTAATATTTCATCTCTCATTTTATTAGCTACTTCTTTATTTAATACACATAGCTGTTCTTTGGCTAATTCACCAAATATATTTTTATTTAAATCTTTTTCTTCAAAATCTCTATCTTCTATATTTGCTATACTTTTTATATGTGAACCAATATAAATATTTTCTTTTGCAAGAATTTGTTTTGCAATAGCACCAGCTACAACAAAAGGAGTTGTAATTCTAGCTGAAAAATGGCCCCCACCTCTATAATCATTAAATCCTCTATATTTTACATTTCCTGTATAATCTGCATGTCCTGGTCTCATCCAATTTTTTAATTGTGAATAATCTTTTGATTTTTGATCTTTATTTTTTATTACAAAAGAAAGCGGCCCCCCTGTCGTATGATAATCAAAATATCCACTAATTATTTCTATCGCATCCGGTTCTTTCCTAGCTGTCATTAGCATGTTTTTACCTGTTGCTCTTCTTTCTAATTCATTTCTAACAAACTCCATATCTATCTGAAGTCCTGGTGGAAGTCCATCTATAACTATTCCCACTCCCGGTCCATGTGATTCTCCAAATATTGTCAATTTAATATTTTCACCCCACGTTGCACTCATTTAAATGACCTCCTATTTTTGTAAATTCCTTCCAAAAACTAGGATATGATTTTTTTACACATTCGCTATTATTTATCTCTATTTCTCCATCTATTTTAATTGATGCTATCGCTAAAGACATTGCTATTCTATGGTCATTCCAACTATCTGTTTTATTTCCTGATAATCTTTCAACTCCTATTATTTTTATAGAATCTTCTATTTCTTGTATATTTGCCCCAAGCTTTGCAAGTTCTGATACTGATGCCGTTATTCTATCGCATTCTTTTATTCTAAGTCTTTCAGCATTGACTATATTAGTTTCTCCTTCTGATACACTTCCAAGTACTGATAAAATAGGCCCTATATCTGGACACTGAGATACATCTATTTTTATTCCTTTTGTTTTAGAAGGATAAACTATAATTTCTTCTTCTTTTATATCTAGTTGCCCGCCCATTCTTTTAGCTATATTTAATATCTCTTTGTCTCCTTGAAGCGAATTAATGTTCATTCCTTTTAACGTAATTGGATTTTCTCCAATTAATCCAGCTACTATCCAAAAAGCTGCTTGAGAAAAATCTCCTTCTACTCTATAATTTTGTGCTTTATATTTTTGATTTCCTTTTATATAAAAATTTTGATAATCTCTATTTTCTATCTCTATTCCAAATCTATTTAACATGTCAAGTGTTAAATCCACATAAGCTTTAGACTCTAAATTTCCTTTTATTTTTATGATAGAATCGCCATTCAATAAAGGTAATGTAAACATAAGCCCACTTATAAATTGTGAACTAATATTCCCCGGTATTATAAAAGTATCTGGTTTTAATTCTCCTTCTACAAAAAGTGGCAATTTCCCATTATCTGTTTCATATTTAATTCCTTGTTTTTCAAATATATTATAATAAACATCAAGTGGTCTAGTAATTAATTTACCTTTCCCTAAAAATTTAGCCCTATTATATCTTGCTAATGCTAAAGGGATAAGAAATCTGATTGTTGATCCTGATTCATTACAATTTAAATCTATATCTGTTATTTTTATATTATCTGTTCCATCTATAGTTAAAACACTTCCATTTTTTTCAATTTTCGCACCCATTTTTGTCATTATTTCTATTGTAGAATTTATATCAACAGAATAATCTATATTTTCAATTATACTTCTTCCTTTTGCAAGCGAAGCACATATAATAGCTCTATGTGCATAACTTTTTGAAGGTGGAATTACTATTTCTCCTTTTATATTATTTTTTTCTGGATTTATTATTACTTTCTTCATAGTTAATATCCTCCTAAAATCTATCTCTTCTATCTGATGACTCTTTAAACTCTTTTATTAATCTATCTTTATCTTCATTTAATAAAGCATTTTTTATAGTTTCTAATTTATCTATAAAATTATCTATTCTATATATTAAGTTTTCTTTATTTTCTAAAAACAATTCACTCCACAATTCACTATTTATTTTAGCTATTCTCGTAAGATCTCTATAACTATCTCCTATAAATAATTTTGTGTTAAATTTTTCATCGTCACTATTTACAAGAGATACAGCTATTGCATGAGTTAGTTGGCTTGTAAATGCTATAATATTGTCATGTTCTTTAGCTGTTACTTTAGTCACTCTTAAAAATCCCATATTTTTAGCAAGATTTTCAATAAGTTTTACATTTTCTTTTTTATTATTTTCTTTTTTTATTATAATAAAATTAGCATTTTGAAAAATATTAGCATCTGCATAATCCATTCCTTGTTTTTCTCTTCCTGCCATAGGATGTGTTGAAACAAAATCAGCTTTTTTTTGTAAAATGTTATCTATTTTTTCTATATAATCGCATTTTACTCCTGATATATCTGTAATTATAGCATTGTTTTGAAAATTTTCTTTATTTTCTTCTATAAATTTTACCAAAAGCTTTGGGTACAAACATATTATAACTAATTTAGAATCTTCTAATGGTTCTTTTGGTTCAACAAATCCTTCATCAATTAAGCCTCTGTCTTTTGCTTTTAATAAACTCTCTTTATCTATATCTACTGCATAAATTTTACCTTTATGAAATTTTTTTAATGCCATAGCATATGAAGCACCCATAAGTCCAAAGCCTACAATAGTAATATTAAATCCATTTTCTATCATTGATTTTCACCTGCTCTTATAATTTTTTACCAACTATATTAGTAAATTTTCGAAGTTCTTTTACTAATTTATCAAATTTTTCTGGTTTTAACGATTGTGGGCCATCTGATAAAGCTTTTTCTGGACAATTATGAACTTCGACCATAAGTCCATCTGCACCTACTGCTACTGCTGCTTTTGAAAGTGATTCTACCATCCACCATTTACCAGTAGCATGACTCGGATCAATAATTATAGGTAAATGTGTTAATTCTTTTATTGCAGGTACTACACTTAAATCAAGAGTATTTCTAGTATATGTTTCAAATGTTCTTATCCCTCTTTCACATAAAATCACTTTGTTATTTCCACCAGCCATTATATATTCTGCTGACATAATAAATTCTTCTATTGTCGCTGACATTCCTCTTTTAAGTAAGATAGGTTTGTCTATTTTCCCAAGCTCTTTTAATAAGGCAAAGTTTTGCATATTTCTTGCTCCAACTTGAATTATATCTACTTTATCTAAAAATAGAGGTATTTGATCTATCGCCATAAGTTCTGATACTATTGGAAGTCCTGTTTCTTTTTTCGCAATATTAAGTAAATCTAATCCTTGTGCTTCTAATCCTTGAAAACTATATGGTGATGTTCTAGGTTTAAATGCTCCTCCTCTTAATATTTGTGCTCCTGATTTTTTTATAGCTCTTGCTACTTCGGTTATTTGCTCTGGAGTTTCTACTGAACAAGGACCTGCCATAATAACGAAGTCTTCACCTCCTATTTTTATTCCATTAATATCTATTATTGTATTTTCAGGATGTGATTTTCTATTCGCTTTTTTATATGGTTCTTGTATTCTTGTAACTCTATCTACATATTTCATTTCTGCAAAGTCCTCATCACTTACTTTACTTGTATCTCCAATAAGTGCTATTACTATTATATTTTGTCCTATTATTTTACTTGTTTTCAATCCTTTAGATTCTGCCTTTTCTATTACATTTAAAACATCTCTTTCCGTAGCTTCTATTCCCATTTGTATTATCATAACATCATTCCTCCTTAATTATTTAAAATTTATCTTAATTAATCTTAATATTTTTTTTAGAATTTTACAACTAACAAAAGTTTTTATATATTTGTTCGTTTTTTATAATTATATTGTATCATAAAACTAATACAAAGTATACAGTGTCTTCTTAATAATATCTTTATTTTTGAAAAAATTTAATGTTTTTTTTGATTTAGATTATATTTTGAAAAAATTTTAATGAAAGGAATAAAAAAGAGTTCTATCCCTACCATACTACCATTCTACAATTTATACTCTCCACAAATGAAAAGAAAAAAGAGTTTTATATTTTAAAATTCTTTTTTAGTTTTTATGAGTATATAAAAATCTACACAATATGTCAAGACTAAAAAATTGTTCGGTTTTATAGTTAATATTTCGAACAAATTATTTAAATGGTGTAATCAACATATAAATAAAAGTATCATATTTTTTATCTTGATATTTTTCTAATCCAAAAATAATGTCTTGAATATCTTCTTTATAAGTATATGTATTAAATATTTTATCCCATATACTTAATAATGCTGAATAATTACTATTTCTTTCTTTTTTTATAATAGAATGATGCACTCTATGCATATAAGGAGTAACAATTATTTTATTTAATATATTATCTACTTTTTTATTTATTTTTATATTGCTATGATGAAAATAAACACAAATATTCATAATTATTTCATAAACTATTAAGTATTTCAAGGAAATTCCTAAAATTAAAATTATCAAGGTTTTCATTAAAAAAGATAATAAAAACTCTATAAAGTGAAATCTAACTGCAGTAGTCACATTCATCATAGTGTCTGTATGATGCACTTTATGAAACTTTCTCAAAAATTTCATCTCATGATTTAATCTATGCCAAAAATATGTCCAAAAATCTAATAACAAAATAATCAAAATTCCTTTAATAATATAATTAATTTTTAATATTTGAAATACCCCGTATTTCCTAAATAGTCTTGATGAGGTAGTTAAAAAGAATACATAATTAAAAAATGAATTAAAAATAATAGTATTAAAAAGCATAATTGCTAAATTAGATTTATCATGTTTTAAAAATGAATTCCCCTGATTATAATAGTAGTTAATCTTTTCAAATATTAAAAATGAAAAAAAGAAAAATATAAGAATTTCAAGTTTTAATTCTATAATAAACAATATTATTACCTTCTTTCTAAAATTTTATTACTAATTCATTATATAAAAACTAAATATACAAGTCAATTAATCAAATTTTATTTTTTATAAACTAAAAAAGCTTATTTACTAAACTTAGTAAATAAGCTTTTGGTTATATAATTTTTTAATTAAATTGTCCTGCTCCAAGTTTGATTACAAAATAATAACCATTCATATTTACAGCTGGAGTACTTTTTAATGATAAATCATCCATTGTAAAGTCTGCATTTAAAGGTAAAAATTTATACCCCATTTCTATTCCAAACATAAATCCTGTCATTCCATCTACTCCAAGATTATATTCCATAGAAACTCCTGCATCTAACATTGTCCCTGCCATATTAAATTTACTTTTTTCTGTATACAATGTGAGAGCATCATCTACAGTCTGTATGTCGTTATTATTTCTTTTTTCTACTTTTACATCCATAGATAATTTTCCAACACCGAATCTTGGTATTATACTAAGTCTTCCATTATCAATTAATGCATATCCCATTATTATCTTTCCATACATTCCATCTAATCCTACAATATAATTAGTGTTTATTTTATCATTTCCTAATAATGCTGCTGCTTCAAGCCCCAACACTATTCTATCAAATGTAAAATATCCACTTGCCCCTTGTACTGAAAAAGCTTCTTCAACTTTTGGAATACCATTACTAGCAAATTTTGAATTTAATCCACTTAAATTCGAATTTGACATTCCAGTAATATACATAACTGATACACCCTGTTTTGAGTATATATTAACAGTTAATAAAATAAATGTAAGAGCAAAAATAAGTGTTTTTTTCATTTTACTCAACCAGCCTTTCTAAGATATTAATTTGTTTATACATAATTTTTATCGGCATAATTTAATAAAATTTTAATTTTATATTGTGTAAAAATAATATTTTTATTATAATATTACATAAGTAATTTTATTTTAGGAGGTTGTATGCTTAGTATTATTGTAGCTTTTGATGAAAATAGATTAATTGGAGACGGAATCAATCTCCCATGGAAAATAAAAGAGGATCTACAAAATTTTAAAAATATAACAACAGGACATACTATTGTTATGGGACGAAAAACTTTTGATAGTATTGGCAAGGCTTTACCTAATAGAAAAAACATTGTATTAACCAGAGATAAAAAATTTTCTTTTGATGGAATTATAACTATTAATAATATTGAAGAAGTTTTTGATTTATCTAAAAACGAAGAAGTTTTTATTATTGGCGGTAGAGAAATCTATACTTATTTTATTAATAAAGTTGATAGATATTATATTTCTCATATAAAAGGAAGTTATACAGGCGATATATATTTCCCCGATGTAAATCTGCAAAATTTTAAAATTATTAAAGAAAAAGAATATAAAAAATTCACATTTAAAATTTATGAAAAATAATCAACTTTATTTTTTAAGAGAATTTAAGGAGTATAAAAAATGGCAAAAAAGATTGTATTTACAAAAGAAGAAATACTAAAAAAAACATATGAACTATTAAGAGAAAAAGGAATAGAATATATTACTGCAAGAAATATTGCAAAAAAACTAAATTCTTCTCCTGCACCAATATATAATAGTTTTAAATCAATTGAAGAATTAAAATATGAAATACTTTCTATGGCGAAAACTACATTTTTAGAATATGTACAAAAACCATATACTGACAAGATTTTCTTAAATATAGGTATGGGAATTGTTTTATTTGCTAAAAATGAGCGTCAATTATTTGATTCTATTTTTTTAAAACAAGAATTTTATAAAGATTTGATTCATGATTTTAATAAAATGATTTTCGAAGAATTTGACCAAGATAAAAGATTTCAAAAATTAGGCGAAGAAAAAAGAAGATGGTTATTACATAAATGCTGGATTTATGCTCATGGTTTAGCCACTCTTGTGTGTACCGATTTTATTTCAAATGTAGACACAGAATATATAAAAAAAAATATTTATGATACTGGGATGATATTTATAAATTCAGTATTAAAAGATGTTGAATAAAAAATTAAAAAAAATATTGACATTATACATACATGTATGTTAATATAATTTCAGGGATATTCACAAGGAGTGTGTAAATTAAATGAGAAAAACAAAAGAAGACGCTGATAAAACCAAACAAGCTATTTTAGAAGCTGCATTAGATGTTTTTTTAGAAAAAAGTTATGAAACCGCTACTTTAAATAATATCGCAAAAAAAGCAAATTTAACTAGAGGTGCTATTTATTGGCATTTTGAAAATAAATTTGATATATTAAAAGAGCTAACTGAAATGTATCTAGGAAGTTTTTTAACTAAAATAGATGAAGAAATATCTAAAACAGATACAAGTTCTATATGTCAAATTGAAGCATTAGTTAAAAAATATTTTGATTATTTTACATCTGATAAAAACATAAAGAAATACAAACAAATAATTGAATTTAAAATAGGTTTTACAAAAGATACTTCTTTAATCCATAACTTATTAAGTGAAATAAAAATAAAAATTATTAACAAAACTAACAACTTAATTCTTCAAGGACAAACTAAAGGAAACATCCGTACTGATTTAGATGCAAAATTTTTAGCTTTTGCTGTAATAAATATGATTTTAGGTTTTGATAGAGCATTAATGTTTAATGAAAATATATATGATGATTTCCCTAGTGATTATATTGTAAAAAATTTAATAAAATTACTTAAAACTCCGTAAAGGAGTTTTAAAAAACATTATGTAAATACATTCTTGTATGTATAATTTAAATTAAAATATAAATTTTTAAGGAGGTACAAATGAACACATTTTTTAAAAAACCATGGCTAATTATAATATTTATAGTTGCTATGACAGGATTTTTTTCTTGGCAATTACCTAAAATAAAAATTAATAATGAAGTTGAAATTTTCTTGCCAGAAAATCATATCTCAAGAATAACCAAAAATAGATTGGAAGATATATTTGGTAGTACTGATGCTATGGCAATCGGTATTAAAAGTAAAACAAGTTCTATTATTACAATTAAAAATCTTGAATTAATTAACAAATTAATCAAAGATCTTGAAAAAATTAATAATGTTGAAGATGTAACAGGGCTTACTAATACTGATTTTATTGAAGGTACTGCTGAAGGAATGAAAGTAGGAGAAATTGCTAAAGAAATTCCTAAAACAGAAACTGAGTTAAATATGGTAAAAGAAAAATTATTAAGTTGGAAAATTTATAAAGGAAATTTATATTCTGATGATTTAAAATCTACTCAAATTTTAATAAAATTAAAAAAGGGATTATCAATAGAAGAAAAAGAAAAAATTTATTATGATATTAAAGATGTATTAAATAAATACAATAATCCAACTATGGATTATTATGTAGCGGGTACTCCTGTTATTACTGTATTACTTGGTGAATATATGAGACAAGACATGAGTAGACTTATTCCATTTGTTGTCCTTGTTGTAGTATTATCATTATATTTATCATTTAAAAATCTTAGTGGCGTTTTATTACCACTTATTACTGTACTTGTAAGTACTATATGGACTATTGGACTTATGGCAATGTTAAATATTAATTTAACTATGGTGTCAACTGTTATTCCAGTACTTTTAGTGGCTGTAGGTAGTGCTTATGGAATACATATTATAAGTCACTATTATGATGATTTAAAAAAAGAAAAATCTCAATTATCAGAAGCTAAACATAGAGAGCTTGTAGTTGAAACTGTACATAAAGTTGGTAAACCTGTATTCTTAGCAGGGGTTACTACTATTGCTGGATTTGCTTCATTAGCTACAAGTAGTATTGTTCCCATAAAACATTTTGGTATATTTACAGCTGTTGGAGTATTAGTCGCTCTTATTGTTGCGGTATTACTTATTCCTGCTCTTTTATTAGTAAGACATAATAGTTTAAAAATTTCTGATGATGATGATGTTGATGATGGATTAATTACAAAAATTTTAATTGGTTTTTATCATTATTTTGGTAGAAAAATAATAAGAGTTTTATCTCTTTCATTAATAATAATTGTTATTTCTATAATTGGAATGTCAAAAATAATAGTTGACGGTCCATTAATTGAAATGTTTAAACCTAGTTCTGAAATAAGAGTTTCTGATAAATATCTAAGTTCTACTTTTAATGGAACTACAGTATTGGACATCTTAATCGAAGGTAAAAATAAAGGTGATTTAACAAATCCTGAAATTTTAAAAGAAATGGATAATTTAAAAAAATTTTTAAAATATAATTATTCTAAAGTAGGGGAAGTTACTTCATTCGCTGACTTCTTAAAAAGAATGAACCAAGTTATGAATTATCCTCAAGAAGATGAAGAAATAATTTCTGATTCAACTTCTGATTCAGATTTAGATGTTGGATTTGTAGATGATGGTTTTAGTAATGACTCATTTACTGAGGATAATAGTTTTGGTGATGATTCATTTACTGATAATTCTCAATCAGAAAAAACTACTACTACTATAGAAAATAAAACACCAAAGATAAAAACTGCAAATGATGTTATTAAAGTTATAAATAACGCTATTTTACACTCTGATAAACTTAATCTAACTGCCGAGGAACTAGTGGAAGTAATTAATAAAGAATTAAATTATAAAGGTGCTTCATATAATGAAATCCCTTATAATCCTAAAAAATATATGGCAGCAAATAGAGATGAACTTAAAAACCTTATTTCTCAATATTTACTTCTTTATTCAGGGAGTTTAGATGACTACATTAATGATCAACTAGAACCTTCAAAAGCAAGAATGATTATACAGTTAAAAACAGGAAGTAATATTTATACTAAAAAAGTAGAAAAAGCAATAAAAGATTATGCTGCAGCTAATTTCCCTAAAGGTTATACAATAAATGTTGCTGGACATGCTGATATGTCATCTGCTGTAAATGATTTAATTGTATCGAGCCAAATTATGAGTATAATTTCTTCTTTAATAATAGTATTTATAATTGTTGCGTTCTCATATAAATCAATAATTGCTGGTATTTATGGAATAATCCCTCTTACTCTATCACTTCTTATTAATTTTGGATTAATGGGATATTTTGGTATAAAACTTGACTTAGGTACTGCTATGGTAGCGTCTATAGCAATTGGTATAGGTGTTGATTATACTATTCACTTCTTATCTACATATAATTATGAAAGAAAAAGAAGTGATGATCTAGAAATCGTAACAAAAAATACCTTGATTACTTCTGGTAAAGCAATTATCTTTAATGCTATTTCAGTTGCGGGTGGATTTGCAGTATTATTATTCTCAAACTTTGTACCTCTTGTTAATTTAGGGTTATTAATAAGTCTTACTATGATTACTTCATCTGCAGCATCAATGACTGTGTTACCTGCATTACTTAATTTATTTAAGCCTAAGTTTATAAGTAAATAATTAAAATTTCATAGAGAGAAAATATTCTCTCTATGAAACTAAATATAATAAATAAAAATAAAATATTATAAAGGAGGAAATTTTTATGAAAAAAATTTTAGTTGGTTTATTAATTGTAGTTATGTCTTTATCAGCATTCTCTATGACAGGGAAAGAAATTATGCAAGCTGTAAAAGATAGAGATACTGGTAAAACTTTACATGCCTTAATGGGAATGGATTTAATAGACAAAGACGGTACTGTAAATCCTAGAACAATTGAAGTATGGGGTGAAACTTATGATGAAGCTAATGACTTATCGAGAAGTATAATGGTTTTTAAAGCTCCTGCATCTGTTAAAAACACTAGATTTTTACAAGTAGAAAACAAAGATAGAGATGATGACAAATGGATCTATTTACCTGCATTAAAAAGAGTAAGAAGAATATCATCTTCTGAAGGAAGTAGTTCTTTTATGGGTTCTGATTTTACTTATGATGACATGGAAACTAGAGATGTTGAAGAAGATAATCATAAATTACTAAGAGAAGAAAAATTAGGAAATTATGATTGTTATGTAATCGAATCAAAAGCAAAAAATTCTGAAGATTCTCAATATGATAAAGTAATTTCTTGGGTTAGTAAAGAACATTTTATAGTTGTAAAAGCTGAACTTTATAGTAAAAAAACAAAAAAAATAGAAAAAATATTAACTGTAAAACAAGATTTAGCACAAGTTAATGGAATATGGACAATTTTTGAAACTATTATGGAAAATGTAGAAACTGGACATAAAACTAAATTATATATAAAAAGAAGTAAATCTGGTTCTCCTTATATTGAATACAATAAAGCAATTAATCCTGCTAGATTTACACAAAAATATTTAAAAACTGGAAGATAAAAAATTACTGTAAATAAATATTAAAAAATTAATAGGAGGAAATTTAATGAAAAAAAAATTCTTATTACTTAGTTTAATATCTCTTTTATCAATAAATTCTTTTGCATTTGATGATGGTTTTGATACTACTGACTCTGGATTTGATAGTGCTTTTTCTGATTCAGCTGATTTTTCAGACAATGCCTTTGTAACTGAAGATGCAAATAAATTAGATTTTGAATTTAATGGAGAATTAAACTTAATAAATAGAATAATTACTCAAGGAATTAAAAATATTAAAGATAATGAATTAAATATAGATGATTATCAAAAATTTAAAACAGAATTGAAAGTAAGTAAAGCTAATTCTGAATTGAAAGCTAATTTCTTATATGATAGTAGAGACGAAATGGTAAAAATTGATGAAGCAACATTTAGACTTTACTATGATAATTATGATGTTTTAGTCGGAAAAACTAAATTAGTTTGGGGAAAAGGCGATAAAGTACATGTAATAGACAATTTTAATGCTGAAGATATGAGCGATATAATAAACCCTGATTATTTAGATAGAAAAATACCAGAAAATTTAGTACAAGTAAATTATTATATTGGAAACGGAAATCTTGAATTCGTATATGCACCAAAGACTACTACAACTAAATTAGCTGATAATGATTTGTGGAAAACTTCAACTCAATTAAACTTAGAAACAAGTTTAGAAACAATTGCTACTAAAAATTTAGAATTATATTCTGCTATATCTAATTTAAAAAATAAAATCTATGGTGATAATATCGCTGAAAATGGTCAAGTTGGTATAAGATATACAAATAGTAAAAATGGATATGATTATGGCATTTCTTATTACCATGGAGTCGAGAAAACTGCTTCATTTTATATGAATGGTAGTGAATTAGAAACTTCAACTCTTTCATCATTGAGTAATCTTCCTGATTCTGCAATATTATCTACTATAAAAAATATAGATATTAAGTACAAAAAATATGATGTTATTGGAACAGAACTTTCTACTGTATTATTTGGAATAAATTCAAGAGCTGAATTAGCTTACTATAATATAGAAGATAGTAATAACCAAGTAAAATCTATTATTGGTGGAGACAAAGATTTAGCATTGCATAACATCAATGTTAATGTGCAAGTTAAAACTGAGTATACTCAAAATTTAGATAATGATAATTTTGCTAATACTCTTATTGCAAAAATATCTGATAAATTTAAAAACGAAAGAGTTTTACCTGAAATACAAGTTGTATATAATATAGAAGATAAAGATTATATGTTAAATAACCAAATAGAATTTAAAGTAAAAGATGATACTAGCTTTAAAGTAATGTATAAAATCTTTGAAGGTGATTCAGGAACTACATTTGGTGATTTTGACACTAATGATTACTTAGCAGCAAATTTTATATATAAATTTTAATTAATTATTTAATTAAATACATCATCTCAAAAAATCTCTTCCTAAAATTTAGGAAGAGATTTCTCCTTTTTATAATAATTTTTATTTATTTTTTCTCTAAAATATATTATAATTAAGTATTATAATATATTTTATGGAGGATTTAAATGAAGTACAATATTATTACTGGCGGAAGTTCTGGTTTAGGTTTTGAAATAGCAAAACTTATTGTTGAAAAAGATGAGAATATAATATTAATAGGAAGAAATATCAAAAAATTAGAAAAATGTAAATCAGAGTTAAAAGAATACCAAAAAGAATCTAAAATAATTACTTATCCATTGGATATTTCTGATGAAAAAGGAGTATATTATTTTATTGATTTTCTTGATAAAAATCAATATAACGTACAACGTCTTTTTAATGTTGCTGGAAAAGGTTTTTACAACAATTTTAATAATATAACAAAAGAAAAAATGATTGATATATTTAATTCTAATTTATTTGGATTAATTTTGATTACTAAATCAATTTGCGACTATATGCTTAGACATAAGATAAAAAATCAAAGAATTATTTCTATTCTTTCAACTGCTGCATTAAAAGGAAAGAAAAATGAATCTCTTTATAATAGTGCAAAATTTGGTGCTAAAGGCTTTTTAGAAGCTCTTCGAGATGAAATAAAAGAAGAAAATATTGAATTAATAAATATTTATCCTGGAGGAATGAAAACACCTTTTTGGAAAGACTCAAATGCTAACTATAATTTTGACACTTTTATGGACCCTTTGGATGTTGCTAATGAAATTATTAATGTATCTTTTAATCAAAAAATTTTTATATCAGATATAACTATTAATAGACCTAAAAGATAAAGAAAAAATTCTTTATCTTTTTTTATTATTTATAATTTAAAATTTTTACTCAAAAATGATATAATAAAAGGTAAAAAAAATATTAAAGGAGTAGTTTAATTTATGGATAAAAATTTTATAACAATTGTTCCAAATAAAAATCCTTTTAAAGATTTTGGAGTAGTTAATGTCGATATCAAAGAACTTATTGTAGCTAAAAAACAAAAAGCCATAAAATTTATTTGTTTCATAGATGATATTCAAAATTTAAAAGAACTTGACATCATAGAGCAAAAATTTATTGAAAAATTTGGTGAAGAAATACGATTTAAATTTCAAATAGAATATTCTAAAGAGAATTTGAGTAACGAAGAGAAAAAATTAATAGTTGATAGAGTTATAAAAGATATAAAAAGAATAAAAGTCGTAGCAAAATCTTTTTTAGCTTTTTATAATGTTATTATTAATAACGATAATATAATTATTGAATTAAAGAATGACATTTCTTTAACTTATCTTATGCAAAATAAAATAGACTTAAAAATTCAAGAAGGATTAACAGAATTCGGAATAAATTCTGAAGTGAAATTTTCAATAGGAAATTTTGAAAAAGAAAAAAAACAAATAGAAGAAGAAATTATAAAAAAAGAAGAAACATATCATAATAATTTTGAAAAAACTCAAAAAGAAAATATTAAAGTTCCTAAAACTACTACAAGTAAAAATAAAGATCTTATTTATGGTAGAGAAATAAAAGATAAAACTATATCTTTTCAAGAATTAGAATATATTCATCAAAATGATACTTGTACTTTAGAAGGGGAAGTTTTTTCTTATACTGAAAAAGCTCTACGTACTGAAAAAACTTTAGTAACCTTTGCTATTACTGACTATACTGATTCTATAATTGTAAAAACTTTTTTAAAGAAAAATGAAAAAATAAATTTAAAAAAAGGTATGTGGGTAAAAATAAAAGGTAAAAAAAGTATAGATTCTTATAACAACAATGAAGAATATATTATGGTAAATAGTATTATGGAAATTGCTCCAAAAATAAAAGGAAGAATTGATAGTTATCCGGAAAAAAGAATTGAACTTCACGCTCATACAAAAATGAGTGAAATGGATGCTGTTGTTGAAGTAAGTGATTTAGTTTCTCAAGCTGCTAAATGGGGGCATAAAGCAATTGCTATTACCGATCATGGTGTAGTTCATGCTTTCCCAGCTGCATATAAAACTGCTAAAAAATATAATGATTTTAAAGTAATTTTTGGTTGTGAAGTATATCTAGTTGATGATGAACTCCATATGGTAAAAAATCCAAGAGATGTAGCTATTGAAGAAGAAACATATGTAGTTTTTGATATTGAAACTACTGGATTTGATCCTTATAATGATAAAATTATCGAAATTGGTGCTGTTAAACTAAAAGGTAATAAAATTATTGATAAATACAGTACTTTTATTAGTCCAGAAAGAAAAATACCTGATGAAATAATAAAATTAACAAATATTACAGATGAAATGGTTAAAGATGCACCTACTATCGAAAAAGAACTTCCTAATTTTTTAAAATTTATAGAAGATACTACATTAGTTGCTCATAATGCATCATTTGATGTAGGTTTTATAACTCAAAAATCTAAATTAATTAATATAGAGCTTTCTCCCTCTGTTATAGACACATTACAATGGAGTAGAAATATAAGAAAAGATAAATCGCGTCATGGTCTAAAATCAATATGTAAAGATTATGGAATCAATTTAGACAATCATCATAGGGCTATTGATGATGCTGAAGCAACTGCTGAAGTATTTAAAAAATTTATAAATATTGTTCTTAAAGAAGGTGCTTATAAATTAAATGAAGTTGATAGCATATTTAAAAATGATATAAAAAATGCTTCTACATATCATGCTATTATTCTTGTTAAAAATAAAGTTGGCCTTAAAAATTTATATGAACTTGTCTCTGAAGCTCATATAAATTATTTTCATAGAAAACCTAGAGTTCCAAAATCTCTTCTTAGAAAATTAAGAGAAGGCTTAATTGTCGGTTCTGCTTGTGAGTCTGGAGAAGTTATCCAAGCTTATGTTAGAGGTAAAGCAAAAGAAGAGATAGAAAAATTAGCTGAATTTTATGATTATTTAGAAATACAGCCCCGTTCAAATAATATGTTTATGATAGAAAATGGAAGTATGAAAAATGTCGATGAACTTTTAGAAATGAATAAATATATATATAAGCTCGGGAAAAAACAAAATAAACTTGTTGTTGCAACAGGTGATGTGCATTATATGAATGAAGAAGATAATATATATAGAAAAATTTTATTATACGGAAAAGGATTTAAAGATTTTGATACTGACAATAAACTTTATTTTAGAACTACAGATGATATGATAAAAGAATTTAGTTATTTAGGTAATGAGGTTGCACAAGAAGTAGTTATTACTAATCCTAACCTTATTGCTGATGAAATAGAAGAAGTAAAACCTGTACCTGATGGTTTTTATCCTCCAAAACTTGATAATGCTGAAGAAACTGTTAGAAAAATGACATATGAAAAAGCATATGAGATTTATGGAAATCCATTACCTGAAAGAATAGAAAAAAGACTTGAAAGAGAATTAAATGCAATTATTGGAAATGGATTTTCTGTTTTATATTTATCGGCTCAAAAATTAGTAAAAGAGTCCCTTGATAATGGGTATTTGGTTGGTTCTCGTGGTTCTGTAGGTTCATCACTTGTAGCTTTTATGATGGGAATAACAGAGGTTAATGCTCTTTATCCACATTATATTTGTCCAAGTTGTAAAAATTCGGAATTTATGAATCAAGAAGGTAGTGGAGTTGACCTCCCAGATAAGATCTGTCCAAAATGTGGTACTCAATATAAAAAAGATGGACATTCAATTCCATTTGAAGTATTTATGGGATTTAATGGTGATAAAGTCCCAGATATAGATTTAAACTTTTCTGGAGAATATCAATCAGAAATACATAGATTTACCGAAAGATTATTTGGTAAAGAAAACGTTTTTAAAGCTGGAACTATATCAACTTTAGCTGAAAGAAATGCTTATGGTTATGTAAAAAAATATTGTGAAGAAAACAATATAAATCTTCGTTCTGCAGAAATGACTAGACTAGCAAAAGGATGTGAAAATGTTAAAAAAACAACAGGTCAACATCCTGGCGGAATGATCGTTGTTCCTAAAGGACATAGCATTTACGAATTTTGTCCTGTACAAAAACCAGCTAACGATCAAAAATCTGATTCTATTACTACTCATTATGATTACCATGTAATGGATGAACAGCTTGTAAAATTAGATATTTTAGGTCATGATGATCCTACTACTATAAAATTATTACAAGATTATACTAATGTTGATATATATGAAGTTCCTTTAGCTGATAAAGAAACATTGAAACTTTTTTCTTCAACTGAATCACTTGGAGTTACACAAGAAGATATCGGCTCAAAAGTAGGAACTTTTGGTATTCCTGAATTTGGAACTCAATTTGTTAGACAAATGCTTTTAGATACTATGCCTACTACATTTGCTGAACTTGTTAGAATTTCTGGACTTTCTCATGGAACAGATGTATGGCTTAATAATGCTCAAGAATTTGTTCGGGCTGGAAAATGTACATTAAGTGAAGTTATTTCTGTTCGTGATGATATAATGAATTATCTTATTGATAATGGTATTGAAAAAGGTACCGCTTTTAAAATAATGGAATTTGTTAGAAAAGGTAGGCCTTCAAAAGAACATGAACAATGGGAAGAATATTCTAAATTAATGAAAGAACATGGAGTTAAAGATTGGTATATAGAATCTTGTAGGAGAATAAAATATATGTTTCCTAAAGGCCATGCTGTAGCTTATGTTATGATGGCTATGCGAATAGCTTATTTTAAAGTACATTATCCGCTTGCTTTCTATGCTGCTTATTTAAGTAGAAAAGCAGAAGATTTTAACTCTGATATTATGTTAAAGGATATAGATTTTATAAAAAAGTATAGATTAGAATTAGCGTCAAATGGAAAACTTGATGTAAAGGGAAAAGCAGAACTTTCTCTTTGCGAAATAATTATTGAAATGAATGCTCGAGGATTTAGTTTTTTAGATATTGATATTTATGAATCTGATGGTTTTAAATTTACAATAGAAAATGGAAAAATAAGAGTACCCTTAATAGGCTTAAATGGTCTAGGGACTTCTGTTGTAGAAAATATCATTAATGAAAGAAAGATAGGAAAATTTATATCTTATGAAGACTTAAAAAGACGTACTAAAGCTTCGCAAACTGTTGTAGATAAATTAAAAGAAGTTAATGCTATTGAAGGTTTAAACGATACTAATCAAATATCTTTATTTTAATTCTATATAGACATTTTTAAAAATTAGGGGTATAATTTTATTGTTAATATAAATACAAAGGGGATAGGGCATTGGAAGAAAAAATAATTTTAAAAGAAAAAATAAAAGAATATTTAAAATTTTCAAATAATAATGCTACTGATATTTTTAATATCAAATCTATTGTTGATATTAAAAATAATACTCAAGAATTTTTATTTCAGCAAAGTACATATTTAAAATTAATTAATAGTTCTTTTTTAACTTATACAGAAAAAGTGGATGAGTATTTAAATCTTCTCCTTGAAATGG
Source organism: Hypnocyclicus thermotrophus (assembly GCF_004365575.1). NCBI lineage: Bacteria > Fusobacteriati > Fusobacteriota > Fusobacteriia > Fusobacteriales > Fusobacteriaceae > Hypnocyclicus > Hypnocyclicus thermotrophus. The sequence goes on along the minus strand of NZ_SOBG01000002.1, from coordinate 19,032 downwards.
TTTCTTTATATAAAAAAGTAAACTTAAAGGATGAATTAATTGGATTATACTTTGAAATAGGCAATATTTTTTATGATATTAGAGATTATGTAAAAGCTAGTGAATATTTTTTTAAAGCTTATAATTATAGAAGTGACATTGAAGATAAAAGTTTTTTATATATTTTATATAATAATATAGCAATTTTAGAATACCATATTGGAGAATATGAAAAAGCATATTACTATATGCTTTTATCTCTTGAAGAAATTTTAAAACATAGTAAAGAATACTCTATCCAAAATGATAATAAAATTATTCCCTTTTTAAATATTAGTCAAATTTTATTAAAATTAAATGAATATAATAAAGCTTTAAAATATTTAAAAATTGCAGAAGTTTTTATTAAATTTTATAATTTAACAGAATTTGAAAATACTTTATTTTATTTACTAAATAAAACTTATTTAAAATTAAATAAAAAAATAAAAAAACATTCGCTTCACTTAATGAAAACAAATAATAAAAAATCCATTAGCATTATTCATTTTAGAGAAGATACTATTAATTTAATTAAAAATTGTATTTTAACAGAACAATACTCAAATTTAGTAAGCTATTTTTCAAAAGTTACATATATTTCTTATAGAAATAATCTTATATTATCTGATATCTATAAGCTCGCCTCAATGTATTATTCTAAAATTAAAAATTATAAAAAAGCTTATCTTTATTCTAGAAAAGAGATAATTAATCAAAAAAAAGAAAATAAGAAGTACAATAAAAACATCTCTAATAATATAGAAAAAAAAATAAATTTTAACTATAAATTTGAAGATGAAGAAGTTGAAAACGATTATTTAAATAATTCTAATTATATTAATACTTTATCAATAATTAATAATATTGGAATAGAAATTACCTCTATAATGGATTTTGATTTGCTTTTAGAAAAAATATATTTAAATTTATCTAAAATTATACCTATTGATATTTTTGGAATTGGCATTATAAATAATAAAGATTCTACAATAAATTATGCTATTTTTAAAGAACATAACGAAGAAATTAAATATGATCCAAAAAAATTGAACGACTCTTCAAGTCTTGGAGCATACTGTATTAGAAATAAAAAAGAAATAATAATTAATAATTGGAAAAAGGAATATTATAAATATAATATTCCTTTAAATAAAAATTTTATTTCAAAAATTGTACCTAGTTCAATACTGTTTTTTCCATTAATAATAAGAGAAAAAATTCTAGGTGTTCTTACTTTACAAAGTTATAATTCTAATGTATACAACAATGAACATATTGAAATTTGTAGAATTTTAACTAATTATATAGCTATCGCATTAAAAAATTCTATTCAATCAAATGATTTGAAAAAAGAAGTAATAAAAAGAAAAAAAGCAGAAGAAGAATTAAAAAATTTAAATAATAAATTGAGAGATTTATCTCAAAAAGATGATTTAACTAAACTTTATAATAAAAGAATTTTCAATAAAAAATTTAATTCTTTTTGGAATAAAGCTGCAATGAATAAAGAAAGTATAACATTAATTATTATAGACATTGATAAATTTAAAGAATTCAATGATAATTATGGTCATTTAATGGGAGATTTTTGTATTGTTAAAGTCGCTGAAACTATTAAAAGAGCTTTTAATTTTGATGCTGATGTATTAGCTCGATATGGTGGGGATGAATTTACTATTATTTTATACAACACAAATAAAGAAATTGTCACAAAAAAAGTAAATCTCTTTTTTAGAGAATTATCATTACTTCAAATAAAACATGAATTTTCTACAGTAAGTAACATTGTTACTGCTACATTAGGTGCTGCTTCAATTATTCCAAAAGAATTTAATCAAGAAAGAAAGTTATTTATACTTGCTGATAAGGCATTATATGAAGCTAAGAAAAAAGGAAGAAATAGAATAATATATAAATAAAAAGAGCAGAAATTTTCTGCTCTTTTTGTTAAATTAATCTTCTTTAGTTGTTACATTTGAAGCTTGAGGTCCTTTTTGTCCTTCAGTTAATTCAAAAGTAACCTTTTCTCCTTCTTCTAAAGTTTTAAATCCTTTTTTGTTGATTTGAGAAAAATGTACAAAAATATCTTTCCCTTCTTCTGATGTGATAAATCCAAAACCTTTTTCTGCATTAAACCATTTTACTGTTCCGTGTAACATATAACAATACCTCCAAAAAATATAAATCTGACCCTAAAATCGCTATATACTTAAAAAAAATTATTATAAATATATAACAATTCATTTTTTGTGAATATATATTCAATCATGGGATCAATTAATTATACTACTTAAAAAAGTAAAAATCAAATTTTTTAAAAAAAACTTGTATTTTTTATAATTTTAAGGTAATATTATAAGCAAGAGTTTATTATATAAATTAAAGTTTAGAAAGGAGGAGAGATGACAGATCGAGAAGAAGAAATACTTCAAAAAATTAGAGAAAATCCAATGATTTCTCAAAATGAATTAGCTGACATGCTTAATATAACTCGTTCTTCTATTGCTGTCCATATAAGCAATTTAATGAAAAAAGGTTATATAAAAGGAAAAGGCTATATTTTAAAAGAGAACCCTTATATTTGTGTTATTGGAGGAGCTAATATTGATATCCAAGGCTTTCCAAAAGAAAAATTAAATCCAAATGATTCAAATCCTGGAAATTTGAAAATTTCTCTTGGAGGTGTTGGTAGAAATATTGCTGAAAATTTAGTTAAACTTTCTCAAAATACAAAGCTTATTACTGTCCTTGGTGACGATATTTATGGGAAAAAAATTCTTGAACATTCTCTTAATATTTCTCTTGATATAAATGATTCATTAATTTTAAAAAATAAAAATACTTCTACTTATCTTTCTATACTTGATGAAACAGGAGATATGTACGTTGCAATTTCTGCAATGGATATTTTTGATGAACTACATATTGAATTTATGCATAAAAAAATGAAATATATTAACGGCGCTGATATAACTGTTATTGATACAAATCTTCCTAAAAAAACTATAGAATATATATTAAAAACAGGAAATTCAAAATTTTATTTAGATACTGTATCAGTATCTAAAGCAAAAAAAATAAAAGATTTAATTGGATATTTTCATACAATAAAACCAAATAAATTAGAAGCTGAAACTCTATCTGAAATATCTATTAATAATGAATCAGATTTAGATAGAAATGCAGAATATTTTTTTAATAAAGGTGTAAAAGAGGTCTTTATTACCTTAGGAAAAGATGGTGTCTACTATAACAATAAAAAAGAAAAAGGAATTTTTAAAATAAAAGAACAAAAAGTGGTGAATGCTACTGGTGCTGGTGATGCTTTTATGGCTGCTCTTATTTATTCTACTATAAATAATTTTTCAATTAAAGAAAAATTAAGTTTTTCTTTAGCCGCATCTATCCTTACAATGCAAAGTAGTGATACTATTAATCCAAATTTTAATTTTGACAATATAAGAAAAATAGAAAAGGAGTTATAAATGATAGAAAAATATTTAGAAATAAGTAAAGAAGTAAAAGAAGCTTTAGAAAATAATAAACCAGTTGTTGCTCTAGAATCTACAATAATATCACATGGAATGCCTTATCCTCAAAATGTTGAAACTGCTCTAAATGTAGAAAAAATAGTAAGAGAAAATGGAGCTATTCCTGCTACTATTGCTATTTTAAACGGTAAATTAAAAGTAGGTTTGTCAAAAGAAGAAATTGATTATTTAGGGAAAAAAGGACTAGATGTAGTTAAAACAAGTAGAAGAGACATACCTTTTATTTTAGCAAAAAAAATTGATGGCGCTACTACTGTAGCTGCTACTATGATTATAGCGAATCTTGCCAAAATAAAAGTATTTGCAACTGGAGGTATAGGAGGGGTACATAGAGGTGCTCAAGAAAGTTTTGACATATCAGCTGATTTAGAAGAATTAGCAAATACCAATGTTGCTGTAGTCTGTGCTGGAGCTAAATCAATATTGGATATTGGGCTTACTTTAGAATACCTTGAAACTCATGGAGTTCCTGTTGTTGGTTATCAAACTAATGAACTTCCTGCTTTTTATACTAGAAAAAGTGGATTTTTTGTAGATTATAGAGTTGATGACATAAAAGAACTTGCTGATGCATTAAAAGTAAAATATGAACTTAATTTAAAAGGTGGAATGGTAATAGCCAATCCTATTCCTGAAAAATATCAAATGGATTATGATATTATTAATAATGCTATTAATAATGCTTTAAAAGAATTAGATGAAAAAGGAATAAAAGGTAAAGAAAGCACTCCATTTCTTTTATCAAAGGTAAAAGAAATAACAAAAGGAAAAAGTTTAGATTCAAATATTCAGCTTGTATACAATAATGCAAAAATTGCCTCTCAACTTGCTAATGAACTTTGTAAATAATCTGTATAAATATAAAAAAGGTCCTTTATAATAAAGGACCTTTTTTATTTATTTTGTTTTTTCAAACAAAGTTTCTCTTTCATTTAATTTTTCTTGAACATTTTCTATCCCTGTAATAACTTCTTCTATCTCTGATTTTAAATTTTGTAATTCCTCACTTATAGTAGATGACGAATTCATATCTTTAGTAACATCAATGAATTTATTTAAACTATCTATTAACTTATTATTTATTAAATCTTTAAAACTGTTTTCTGATTTTAATGCTAAATCTCTTCCATTTTCAAGGTCTTTTTCACCTTCAACTGATTTATTTGCAATAAATTCTAAAGCTCCAGTTAATTTTGAAAGTTCATTTCCTATATCTGTAGCTGCATCTTGTGTCATTTGAGACAATTTTTTTACTTCTTGGGCTACAATTGAAAACCCTTTTCCTGCTTCTCCTGCTCTAGCTGCCTCTATTGCTGCATTTAATGCCAGTAAGTTTGTTTGACTAGAAATATCATTTATTTTTTCAATTAAACTTCTCATTTTTACATTATTTTTTTCTAATTTAACAACAGTGGAAGATACTTCTGAAATAGTAGAAGTAGTTTTTTCTATTTGTTTATTTAAATCTGTTATATTTTTTGATGTATCTGTTATTAATTTATTATTTTCTTCTATTTTTTCTTTTACTTCTAAAAGACTTTCTTCAAATTCAGTATTATCATTAGAAATTTCATTATTAATAATATTTTCTAAAACATTATTTAAATTCATAACATTATCAGTAACAAAATTTAATACTTCATTTAATTCTTTATCAATATTTTTTGATGTAGATATTGATTCTAAAAAACTATTTTTTAAGCTTTCCATTTTTTCAAGTTCTTTTTTTAATTCTTCAACTTGGTCATTTCTAACATCATTTTGAGCAATAGTATCTAATACTTCATTTTGTTCTTTTCTTTTAAAAAGCATAATACTCCCCCTTTATATAATAATCTACTATTATTATATCACATAAAAATATAAAAAGTAAAGAATATTAAAAAAACAGGCATAATATGCCTGTTTAAAATTATCTTTTTGAGAATTGTGGAGATCTTCTTGCTTTTTTCTTTCCGTATTTTTTTCTCTCTACCATTCTTGAATCTCTTGTTAAGAATCCCGCATCTCTTAAAGGTTTTCTTAAATTTTCATCAGCTTCTACTAAAGCTCTTGATATTCCGTGTCTAATAGCGCCAGCTTGTCCAGAAGGCCCTCCACCATTTACATTTACTTTTACTTCATATTTTTCTAAAGTTTCAGTTAATACTAAAGGTTGTTCAACTATTTTAGCTAAAATTTCTCTTCCACCAAAATATTCTTTCATTGTTTTTCCATTTATAGTTATACCTGTTGCTCCAGGAATTAATCTAACTCTCGCTGTAGAAGTTTTTCTTCTTCCAGTTCCCCAAATTTGATTTACAGCCACTTGCTCTTACCTCCTCTTATAATTCTACCGTTTCAGGTTTTTGTGCTATATGTCCATGTTCATTACCAGCGTATACTTTTACTCTTTTTAACATTTCTCTTCCAAGTTTGTTTTTAGGTAACATGTTTTTTACAGCCAATAAGATAGCATCTTCTGGTTTTTTAGCTAATAATTCTTCTAAAGTTCTTACTTTCATTCCACCAGGAAATCCACTATGTCTATAATATTTTTTATCAGCCATTTTATTTCCAGTAACAGCAATTTTTTCAGCATTTGTTATTACTACATAATCTCCATTATCAACATGTGGAGTATAGCTTACTTTCTTTTTACCCATAACCATAGTTGCAACTTCTGCAGCTAATCTTCCTAGTATTTGCCCGTCAGCATCAATATGATACCATTTTCTACTAACTTCTTCTTTTTTTAACATTTTTGTATATTTATTCACTGATTTTCCTCCTTGTTATAATCTCTATAAGTTATAACGGTAGACCTTTTGTGGGAAAGGTTTTTCTCAATTATTATACAGAAATTAATATTATTTGTCAAGTTTTTTTTATTTACAAATAATAATCTTTACATTAAAAAAAGAGTTTCTAATTATTAAGAGGCTCTTTTTTTATAATTATACAATTTATTTTTTCTATTATTAGATAATTATATATTATCTTTAATTTCACTATTTTTGTAAATTTTACTACCATTAAAGTACCTTCAAAAAAACTAACTAAAAATTTCTAGAAATTATATTATATTTTAAGTACTATCGTATCTTTACTATTAAAATAATAAAAATGATCTTTTTAAAATATTAGAATATTTAATTCATCTAATATTTTTTTATTTCTACATCTTTATAGTCAGATCTATAAAAAAAGTTCTGCAACTTTTAATATTATTCTTAATTTCCTTTCATAAATTTACTTTTTTCTATTTATTAAATTTAATTTTCAGACACATATACATATCCAAATTTCACACTATTATCTGTAATATTTTATTCTTTATTTTTTTAATAAAAAATTTATTTTATATTTGACATTTTTAAATTTATATGTTAAAATACATTAGAATTTTCTAATATAATAATGGAGGGATAATATGAGTAAAGTATTACACTTAAATGAAAACAATTTTAAAGCAGAAGTATTGGAAGCTAATGGAGTAGTATTAGTTGACTTTTGGGCTGCTTGGTGTGGTCCTTGTAAAATGTTAGGACCTATTATAGAGCAATTATCAGAAGAAATGCCTAATGTTAAATTCGCTAAAGTAAATGTAGATGAAGTTGAGTCTTTAGCAGCTAGATATGGTATAAGAAGTATTCCTACAATGTACATTTTTAAAAATGGTGAAATCGTAGACAAATTAATTGGTTTATTACCAAAAGAAGCTCTAAAAAATAAATTAGCTCAATACTTATAATTAAAAAAAGATTATGAACTTAATAGTTCATAATCTTTTTTTAATTATACATAACACTAAATGCTAAATCTATTATATCTACATAATTTTTATCTTCTCCTAAATATTTTGAAGACTCCATTATATCTACATAAAAATCAACAAAACTATAATTTTCATTTTGTTTTAATTCTATTAAACCTCTTTTAGTTTTATAAAAAACATTTATTTCTTTCTGATTAAACAATTTTTCTAAATCATTTTTAACTTTATTTTTAGTTTCTTCTGTACCAAACTCTTCAATAGATATTTTTATTAATTCTTGTAGCTTAAATAACGTATCAAATCTTCCAAATTCACCATATTTCTTCATTAACTCTATGTGAAATTCTTGCCATTCTTTGTCTAATTTATTTATACTTCTCAATAAAATTTCTGCTCTTTTTTTATTATTAATATATTTAGTCCCAAACCAATCATTAATTTTAAAATATACAGCTCCTTCAGAATTAAAATATGCTTCTGCTGCTTTGTAAATAGTTATCTTTTGATTATAATCAAATAAATAAGTATATTTTTCATAAATACCATCATATATATTTATATAATTTTTATTTAAGTCATTTTTATCAACATTTGATATTTGAATAGATTCAACTATAGGTATAAATATATCTAAAATATAATTTGCTACAATATCTACTTTTTTCTTTTTGTATTTTTTCTTTGCTATATCTTTAAAACTTCTAAAGTGATGAAATATTATTTCTTTTTCATTTTCAATATATTTTAAATAATCTGAATATCTTTTTGGCAATTGGCTTATTCTCTTATTTAATTCATCAAATTTATTTATAAATTGCTTTTTATACCATTTTTCTACTCCAGCTCTAAAATCTTTAATATCTTTTCTTTCTATATATTCATCTATTTCATATAAAATTATAAAATTATATAAAAAATCTATTTCTGTGATTTCTTTTAATATACTTAGTTTATTTAATGTTTCTTTATCTAAGCTTTTTTTCATATCTAAATCTTCTAAATACTTAAATTCTTTTAAATAACTATATACATTTATCCTTGATTTTAGACTTTTATCTGCATTTGTTTTTATATGATTTATAAAACTAATCAAGGCATAGGTATATCCTACATCTTCCATATATTTTTCACTTTCATAATATTTATGATCTAGGAAATATATAAATATATCAGATATAGTTCTTTCTATAAAATAGTCAAGCATATTATTTCCATTTAATATAGTTATTGCTGGCTTATATAATTCTGTATACCATATTTTTGCTGCTGTTTTATAATCAATTTTATTATCATATTTTTCTTTTTGATAATCACTAAAATCTTTTATTTCCTTATGTATTCTTCTATATTGATGAATCTCACTAAATTCTATCCCCTCTAATTCTGTTTCTTTTTCAAATAAAAATTTTTCTCTATATATAATATCTTCTTTTTTATGTGTCGAGGGTAAAAATTCTGTTACTTCAGCCTCTATGCTTTTAAAATTTAAAAAATTTGCAACAGATATTCTATGATTTCCATCATATACATAATATTCATCTTTTATTTTATATAATTGAACTAATGGCAATCTATTATTTGTCTGATAAGCAATATATATATTGCACCATCTTGTTTCTATTATTTTATTTTTGGGTACAAAATTTTTATCAAAATCCATATATTTTTGTACACTACCAACAATTTTAGATAATTCTACATTTTTTACTCCTAAATATACACTATTATATGCAGCTAATTCTTTTTGCCTATCAACAAACTTTTTTAAATTTCCTCTTTTTTCAAAAATCTTTAATGGATTTTTTGCTTCTTTTAAAAATTTTTTGTACGCTTCTTTTGCTTCTGTTTTTATATAACCATTCATCCTTGCTCACCTCAAGTATCTTTTTGAAATTCTATCAATTTATATCCATAAGCGTTTATTATACGCGTACCATTATATTCTGTTTCTTGTATTTCATAATGATTGCTTAAATGTATATGTCCATGTATCCATAATTTTGGATGAAACCAATTTATAACTTTATAAAACACTCTAAATCCTTTATGTACATGCTCTTCTTTATCATGAATATATCTTATTGGAGCATGTGTAACAACTATGTCAGGTTTATGTAAAATTAGTCGAGGTATATTTTTTAAAATTTTTATAAACATCTCTCTTTCTGTATATTGATGTTTTTTAAAGGAATATACTCTAGAACCATCTAATCCAAATATATATATATCTTTATATTTAATAATTTTTCCATCTATATTTTTACAAAATGAAATATTATGCTTCTCATTATATACATGATTTCCATTCACATAAATAATATCTTTATTTAATATAGAAGCTAAATAATCTAAATAATCATTACTAACATCTCCAGCTGAAATAATAAAATCTATATCTTTAAATTTTTCTAATATTAAATTTATGGAATATTTTTTTAATATATGTATATCACTTATAGCTAAAATCTTATATTTCACTTTATTACCTTCTTTATTCTTCATTAATAAAATATCCAAGTTCTTTTAAAAATGGTTTTTTCTTTCTCCATTTCTCTTTGACTTTAACCCATAAATTAAGATATATTTCTTTACCTAATAGTTCTTCAATATCTTTTCTTGCTTCAGTTCCTATTTCTTTTAATAGTTTACCATTTTTTCCTATAATAATACCTTTTTGTGAATTTCTCTCTACATAAATATTTATCTCGTATTTATCTTTTCCTTTATTTCTTCTTGTTACATTAATTATCTCTATCGCAACACTATGTGGTATTTCATCTTTTGTTTTTATTAATATTTTTTCTCTTACTATTTCAGAAATAATTTTATATATTGGCATATCTGTATACATATCTTCTGGATAATACATTACTCCTTCAACTAAATAATTTTCTAATACTTTTAATACTTTTTCTGTTCCTATACCATACTCAGCACTTAGTGTAATTATTCTATCAAACTCTCCCAATTTTTCTTTTATTTCTTTCTTTTTATTCTCAATTTCATCATCACTTAATAAGTCTATTTTATTTATAACTGCTATACGAGGAGTTCCCTTTGCTTCTAATATTTTCTCCATTACAAACATATCACCTGTGCTAATTTCTTGTGTCCCATCTAATATAAATAATATAACTTCTACCTCTTTTAAGGTTCGTATAGCAACATCTGTCATATGTTCTCCTAAAAGATGCTTTGGTTTATGTATTCCAGGTGTATCTACAAATATATATTGACTATCTCCTTTTGTAAATATTCCTTTTATTTGATCTCTTGTAGTTCCAGCCTTATTAGAAACTATAGCTACTTTTTCTTTTACCAATTTATTTGTAAGTGTCGATTTCCCTACATTTGGTCTTCCTACCATTGCAATAAATCCTGATTTCATTTCTCTCTCCTTAATTTTATATATATGTGTATATTTTATCATATATTTTTAATTTATCAATGAAAATAAAAAAGAACCTCCTAATTTATAAGAAGTTCTTTTTTTATTTTTAAAACAACTCTAAATTATTAACTACTTTTTTTACTATTTCTTTTGCTCTTTTTAAATCCATATCTTTATAATTTCCACATTGTATTTCATTTGCAGCTGGTATTTCATCATATTTTAATAAATTATTTAAATAAAATTTTATTTTTTCTAATAATTCTTTTTGATCAAATTCAGTAAACATTATAATATAAAACCCTGTTCTACATCCCATAGGTGAAAAATCTATAATTTCTTTTATTCCATATTCTGAATTATTAAATTCCTCTGCCATAATATGTTCTATTGCATGAATAGCTCCTGTTTCCATTGCTTCTTTATTTGGCTGACAAAATCTTAAATCAAATTTTCTTACTTTAACACCGTTATATTCTAGATCTTTAGCAATTCTAAGATATGGTGCTTTTACTTTTGTATGATCTAATTTAAAACTTTCAACATTAGTTTTATCCATTAAAATTCTCCTTTCAAAGATAAAATAATAATATAAATATTTCATTTTATATTTTATTACTTATAAATAAAGGTAATGAATTTTAATTCATTACCTTTTCTAAGGTTATAATATTTTTTTTAATACTTTCTTTTAATTCATTATTTTTTATATTATATTTTTCTAATTCTAAAAATGTCTTATAAGCATTTTTATAATCTTTTAAATGAATATAAATGATTCCTAAATTAAACTTAGCATTAATATTAGTTTTATTTATAGTTAATGCTTCTTGAAGATATTTTGCCGCTTCTAAATATTTTTTTTCTTCTAAATATATTGTTCCTAATATTTCTAAATATTCATCTTTACCTATTAATAATTTTATATCTTCATATTTAATTTTTTCAAAATATTCTAAAGATTTTTTATTTTTTTTTTGAATTATCCATATTAATGCTTTTAAAAAATAAATATAATTTTTATTTTTTTTTGTTTTTTCATATTCATTTAATTTTTCATAAGCTAATATTAATTCTTTATTTAGAAATAACTTTTTTATTTCTAAATATTCTTCTCCTAGGGCATTAAATATTTTCTGATACATCCCAATCTCCTATTGCTATTTCATTATAAATATCTTTTATACTTTTTTTATTTCGAATACTATATATACCAGCTCTTGAAATGTTTATATAATTTAGCTTTTCTTTTATATTTTTTATATCTTCACCTTTTTCCAATAAATCAAGTGCTAATGTATTTCTAAACATATTAGGATATATATTTCGATTTATTCCTGCTTTTTTTACATATTTTTTTAATCTTGCTGCAAAATTTTGTCTAGTTAATCCTAAAAAAATATAATCATTATCTTCTATATTATTTTTTTCAATGAATTCATCTAATAATTCCAAAGTATCATTTTGCAACTCTATCATTTTAGGATATTTTTTATGTGAATATTTTAAATATTTTTTATCTACTATATCACTTTTCTTTATAGATAATATTTCTGAAATTAATAATCCAGTATTTATTAATAAATAAATTACTAACTTATCCCGTGCCCCTTTTTTATCGTTATCACAATTCTCTATAATTCTTTTAATATCTAATTTTGATAAACTTTCAGGAATATAATTTATTTGTCTTAAATTTTTTATGTTTTCTGTTATTAATTTTTTTATTTTTTTATTTTTATAAAGATATTTAAAAAATTTTTTATAAGTTGTAACTTTTCTATTTACAGTATTTTGAGTATATTTTTCTCTTAATATTTCAATGTGTTCTAAAATATCTTCTTCTGTTATATCATCATAATTTTTATTTAACATTGAAAAAAAAACTTCTAAATCTATTTTATAGGATTCTAAAGTGTTTTTTGCAAAGTATTTTTCAGTTTGTAAATAATTTAAAAAGTTTTTTAATTCTTTTATATTAATTTCATTCATTATATTTTTACTCCACTGCTATATTTACTTCAATTACACCAGCTGTAGTTTCAATAGGTACTACTACTGTTTGTTTTACATTTGAAGTTATTCTCACATTATTACCTGTTATTAATGTAGGTGGTGAAATATCTACTTCTAATCCTTTTGCTGCTATTCCAGTACTTGCATTCCCACTTATCATATTTGCAAGCTCTGATACTGCTGATTTTGCCATTTCATCAAAAGCCTCTACTGGCATTCCCATCATCATTGCGGAAGCAATTCCTCTTGCTGTATCTTCTGTAAAACTATATACTATTTGTCCTTTTATATTCCCTATTACTCCAACAATAACAGATACTCCATAACTCGGTACCGGCTCATTTTTTACAGATAACTTTCCTATTTTAGGTGAAAATGCTCCCAACATATTCAACACATCAAATGTTGCTTGTGTAAACGGATTAATATATTCAACATTCATATAATTGTTCCTCCTTGCTTAATTATTATGTTTTAATGCAACATAAAGAGAAATAACTCCTATATTATCATCAAATGTTAATAAATATTTATGTATCTCTTCTAATTTAGTAGATAAATTAATATCTTGTCCCATTACAATAGAAGGAGGTGTAATTTTTATACCTTCATATCCGTGTTCTGATAAATAAGTTACTGCATTACCAGTTAATATATTAGAAAATTCAGATATTAAGCTAATAGAAAGATGATCATTTGTAAAATCTTCTAATTCCCCCATATTTTGTGCAATTTTCTTTAAAATATCTTTTTCAAATCCAAAAATTAATTGTCCTTCAATCTTACCCACCATTCCTACTATAATAGTAAAATCTTCTAAATCTAATGGTGACTTAATAACTCCAACCTCATTTATTATAGGCTCATGTGCAATTAATTTTTTTGTTGTTTGCTTTAATGATTCATGTAGCTTTTCCCTGTATGCCATTACTATCCCTCCTTTAAAAGCTCGCTTGCATGATTAATTACTGCATCAGTAATATTATCACCCGCTAACATTCTTGCTATTTCATTTAGCCTTTCTTTCCCTTTTAACTCTTTTACTATTGTTATTGTTTTCTTATCTATTATTTTTTTTTCTATATAAAATTGTTGTTTTGCTTTCGCCGCTATATTTGGAGAATGTGTTATACATATTACCTGTACATTTTCTCCTATATTTTTAAGTTTTTCTGCCACTTTTCTAACAGTTTCTCCACCAACACCAGTATCTATTTCATCAAAAATAAGTATAGGTATACTATCAACTTTTGAAAATATAGATTTTAATGATAACATAATTCTAGAAATTTCTCCTCCAGAAACTATTTTATTCAACGGTTTATAATCTTGCCCTATATTTGTAGTTATCATAAATTCTATACTATCAATTCCGTCTTTTGATATATCATTATTTTCATCGAAAAAAACCTTAAATTTTGCCATTTCCATTTTTAAATCTTTAAATTCATTTATAAGCATTTCTTCTATATTTTGAGCTATTTTTTTCCTAATTCCAGATAAATCTTTTGCATATTTTAAATATTTCTTTTTTATCTCTTGAATACTATTTTCCAAATTTGTTAATTCAAAACTATTATAATCTATTTTACTTAATTTCTCTTCTATTTCCTCTTTATAATTTAAAATTTCTTCTAATTCCATATTATATTTTTTCTTTAAATTATTAATCTTATCTAATCTATCGACAATTTCATTTAATCTAAAGTCATTATTTTCAATATTATCATTTTGATCTCCAATATAGTATACCACATCTTCTAGTTCATAGTAAACTTTATTTAAGTTTTCTAATATATCTTCGTATTCTTTTCCATACTTAGATATGTATTCTAAATTTCTTTTCGCCATTCCTATTATTGACAATGCATTTATCTCGTCTTCTCGGAGAAGCATTAAAGATTTTTCTAAATTTTCTTTTATTTTCCCTGAATTAAATAATTTTTTATATTCTTCTTCTAATTCTTCATCTTCTCCTAATTTTAAATTTAAAGAATCAATTTCATTTATTTGATATTCATATAGATCTTTTTTTTCTCTAAGATCTTTTTCTTCATCTTTTAATAATTTTAATTCTTTATTTAAACTATTATATTTATTGACTGTTTCTTCTAATCTTTCTTTTATTTTTTTTTCTTCTTCAGTTAAAAATCTATCTAATAGCTTTAAATGATATTCTTTTTCTAAAAGTGCTTGATGAGTATGTTGTCCTACTAAATCAACTAAAGTTCCCATAATATTTTTTAATAAATTTAAAGGAACTCTTCTACCATTTACAAAAGCTTTTCCTTTTCCCGCTCTTTCTATTATTCTTTGGACAATAATTTCATTATCGTCTACTTCAATATCTAATTCTTTTAAATATTCTATTTGTCTATTATTTATCTCAAAAATACCCTCTGCTAAGAGTTTATCTGCTCCGTCTCTTATCATTTCTTGAGTTGATCTTTCACCTATTAAAAGATTTATTCCATCTAATATAATAGATTTTCCTGCTCCTGTTTCTCCAGTTAATACAACTAAACTTGATTCAAATTCTAAATATAATTTTTCAATAATTGCTAAATTCTCTATTCTAAGTTCTTTTAGCATGCGTATCTCCCCATTTTAATTTTTCTCTAAGTACTGAATAATAATCTCTATTTTTAGATTCTATAAGCTCAATATATTCACTTGACATAGTAATCTCTATTTTATCTCCACAATTTAACCTAATGCTTTCTCTTCCGTCAACTAGCAAATAAGTTTTTGTATTATTTTCTATTTTAAATTCAATTTTTTTGTTACTATTTACTATTAATGGGCGTGCCGTTAATGTATGTGGTGCAATAGGATTTATAATCATTACATCGAGCTCTGGAGATATAATCGGACCACCAACAGATAAAGAATAAGCTGTTGAACCTGTTGGAGTTGATACTATTACTCCATCAGCTCTATATGTTGTTAAATACTGTTTATTTATTTCTGCTTTTATATTTATCATTTTACTATTTATACCATCTTTTGCAATAACAGCTTCATTTAGTCCTAAAATTTCTTTGTTTTTATATAATATTTTTATAAACTTTCTTTTAGAAACTTTAAATTTATTTCTTAAAACTTCATCATACATTTGAAAAGCTTCTCCACTTTTAATCTCCGTTAAAAATCCAAGATTTCCTTTATTAATACCTAAAATTGGTTTTTTATATTTATAAATTTTATGGCTAGCATGTAATAATGTTCCATCGCCACCAATTATAATAAAAAATTCTGCTTTATGAATATTTTTTTCATCTAAAATTTTTACACCTTTTTTTTTTAAATATTTACAACTTTCTTTATAAAAATTTATAGCTTCTATTTTATCTGTATTATATATAATATAAACATTTTTAAACATAAATTCTCCTATCTATTTAAAAAGAAATTAAGTGTATAGAAACTACATAATGTAGATAAAATCATAATTATTACTATTAATATTTGGAAAACTTTTTTATTATATCTTTCTTTTCTGTTTACATATATTATTTTATCTAATTTTGTGTTATTAACATTATACACTATTACACCGAAAAAATATCCAGTATAATAAATCTCTGCTATTTTTTTTCTTAATTCAGTATTTTTTTCTATTTCTTTATCTTTATTTATAATAACTGCGTATTTTTTACCATTTTTAGTTACTGTTAATTCGGGTTTTAATTGTATTTCAGCATATTTTCCATTCAATAGCATATAGTACGAATATACTTTATTTTGAATAATTTTATACCCTTTCATTTGAATATACTTATATATTTTTTCTGTATTTAAATCTTTTTCTAATCCTTTTCTAAAATCTTTAATTTTTTTATGATTTTTTATTAAGTATACTAATAATCCTGAAGCTATTATTAATATAAATACCGATAAAAAATATAGCATTTCCCCTCCTAGCTATCTATTTTTTCAAAAATATTATTGGATCAGTGCTTACTGCTGAAACTCTCGTTTCAAAATATAATACTGGTTCTCTATCACTTGAAAACCCTAAAAGTCCAATATTTTCTCCTTTTGAGACAATTTCACCTTCTTTTACATTTAATTTTATCAAATTACCATATACAGAAACAAAATTATATCCATGATCTATCATTACAAGATTTCCTAATCCAGAAAATTTTTGTGCAAATATAACTTTCCCTTTATTTATAGCTTTTACATCTGCACCCAAATAAGATTTTATTTCTATTCCTTGCATTGTTATATCATTTATTTTTTCTTCACCAAAATATTTTATTATTTTACCTTTAACAGGAACTAACATTTCACCTAATTGTTTTAATATTATTTGTACTGTTGCAATACCTGCTTGTTTTGCTCTTTCTTGAATTATCTTTTCTATCTGTTTTTCAGCTTCTAATTTTTCTTTACGTAAAACTTGTATTCTATTTGATAAATAATATTCTTGCCTTTTTAATTGCTTAACTAAAGTTGCATGTTCTTTTTGTTTATTTTTCATTTCTTTTTGTTTTATATAAAGCTTTTTTGTTAAACTTCCTATTTCATTTTTTTCTAATAAAATTTTCTCTTGTACTTCTTCTACTTTTGTTTTAAAATAATTAATTTTAGATATTTTTTCTTTAAAATTATTTAATAATGAAATATATTCATCTTTTTTAAATTCATTTTCAATATTATTTAATAATTCTTTTTGTAGATAAAACTTTGTTTCAATTTTTTTTATAACATTCTGATATTGTAGAGTTATATCTAACAATTCTTCGTCAATTATTTTTAAATTTTTTTCTGCATATTCAACATTTTTATTTAATGTGTTATACTTTTTTAACATTTCACTATAATCACTTGTTATTTTACTCAACTCATTTTCAATTCTATCTAATTTTTTTAAAATTTCTTTTTCTTTCTTTTTAGCTTCTACAATACTTGTTTTATTTTTTTCAATAGTTTTATCTATATTGTTTACCTTTGCTCTTATAGTATCTAAATCTTCACCATATGAAATAGAAAATAAAAATATTATTATTATTAATATTTTATTCTTCATACTTTTTCACTCTTCCTATAATAGTAGCTAATATTAATAAAATAACAACTATAACAAAAGATAAAAAGATATAACCTTGAATTTCGTTAAACGAAGCTAATACAATAAAAGGATCTATTCCATTAATAGTCAAAATAATTTCATCATAAAATGGAATAAATACTATATATGCTATTATCCAACTTATTATTAATCCTATTAGTTTTTTAAAAAAATAGGGTATCAATATTAAAATATTATGTGACACTTCATGTGTTTCATGTTTTAGTAATATTTCTTTTTCTAAATATGAAAAATTAAGATTAAATATAAAATAAAACAGTATAATTAAAGGGATTATAAGAATAATAGCTCCTAATTTTAATATTTTTAATATATTATTTTTTAATTTTAAAAGTTTATCTAAAAATTCTCTTTTTATTATTACTTCTTCAATTTCACTATATTTAGTTAATTCATATTCGACTCTTCCTAGTTCTTCTAAATTGTTAACATTTTTTAAATATAATATCATAGAATTATTCAAAGGATTTGTTGTCCCTAATTTCATTCCCAATTCATCTTCTAAATTTTTAAAAGCCATATCTTGAGGGAGAAATTTTACGTAATCTATATTTTTATTTTCTAAAATTTTTTTCTCAAAATCTTTTATATTTTTCAAATCTAAATTTTTAGAAAAATTAATTTTTATTTGTATATTATCCGAAATATATCCCTCAATTTTATATAAATTTAGAAAAAATCCTAAAAAAAAGTTAATCAACAAAAATATTATTGCTAAAATAAAAATATTATTTCTTAATATTTTATCTTTTTTGGTAGTCAACTCTAAAGTTTGATTATAAATGTATAACAATTCTTTTCTCATATTGTTACTCCTTTTTTTTATTTTAATATACTCATAGAAAATTTATGAATATATTAAAATATCCAAAGTAAGACACGGAGCATCTTACTTTGGCTTTTTTTATAAATTTTCTTTAACTTTTTTAATTATTCCTTCTTTTGTTAATCCATATTTTTCTAATAGTTCGGCTCCCTTTCCACTTTGACCAAATCTATCTTCTACTCCTATTCTCACTACTTTACTTGGATTTGCTTCACTTAAATATTCTGCTACTGCTCCTCCTAATCCTCCTATTATACTATGTTCTTCTGCTGTAAATATTACTTTTGTTTCTTTTGATGCTTTTAATACTGCTTCTTTATCTAATGGTTTTATTGTACCCATATTTATTACTCTTACACTTATTCCTTC
>NZ_SOBG01000001.1:300000-448681 GCF_004365575.1 Hypnocyclicus thermotrophus | reverse complement strand
TATAAAATAGAGCCATTATTAAGATTTATAGAAGAAGAAGAAGCAGAAATGAAGGAAAAGTTAAAATGGGGATATAACACAGCGTATATGCTAACGGGACAATTAAATGAACACCCAAGAGCAGCAATAAATTTTGTAAAAGAAGAAAGAAAAGATTATACAAAGTTTTATGATACTTTAACAGATATAGAAGAGTAAATTTTACTCTTCTATTTTTATTATTATAAATGAAATATTATCTTTACAATTATTAATCAATTTTTGAAAAAATAAATCTAATCCATTTTCTAATGAATAATTTAGAAAAACATTATATATTTCCTCATCATCAAAAAGTTCCCAGACACCATCACTACAAATAAGAAAGATATCATTTTTAGTATAATTTAATTTTTTTATATTTGTTTTAGTAATAGAATTTTCAAAACCGCCAGAAATAGAAGATACAATAAGATTTCTCATTGGATTAAACCGTATATTAGACTTAGGTACATGTCCATTTTCTACATATTTCATTATTAATGTATGATCAATAGATAATTGTTTAGTATCAACATTTGATATTTTATAAACACGAGTATCCCCTATATTGATTATAAATGATTTTTCTCCTAAAGATATTCCACCTAAAGTAGCTCCAAATACAAGATTATTATGTTTTATACTATAGTCATCAAGTATTGATTTTATATTATTAATTTCATTATGAATATTATCTATAGAATCAAGATTAGAAGAATTTATTAATTCATTAAGAATGGTTTGACTTGCTATCTCGCCTGCTTCTTCTCCTCCGAGTCCATCGCTTATAAAAAACTTTCCCTTATTATCATTAAAAACAAGTTTTTCGTATTTTTTCATATTGTTATTTATGACAATATCCTTAATAAGTAAAGAATCCTCATTATTTGATCTCTTCCCTTTATTTGTATAATAATAAATTATCATATAATCCCACCTCAATAAAAATATATTACTATAATATAATACTGAAAAAAAATAAAAATCCTTTAAAAAATAAAAAAAACTGCCTAAGGCAGTTTTTTATAAAAAATTATTTATTAACTTTATCAGCTAATTTTTTACCAGGTTTAAATTTAACAACTTTTTTAGCAGGAATTTCAATTTCTTCTCCTGTTTGAGGATTTCTACCTTTTCTTGCAGGTTTTTCTTGAACCTCAAATTTTCCCCATCCTACAAAATTAATTTCGTCTCCATTTACTAAAGATTCTTCGATAGTTTTTAAAAGGACATCTAATTTTCTTTCAGCTTCAGCTTTAGATTCAAAATTTCCTTTTTCAGCAAACAAAGCTACGAATTCTTTTTTATTCATTATTTACCTCCTATTTTATTATATGCTTCACTACAACTAATATACCTTATTTTGCCCTTTAAATGCAAGTTTTTTTTGAAAAAAATAAAAAAAGGTTTTTAAAATATTATTAAGAATAATAAAGTAAATAAAAAAAAAACGTATATCATAAAATTATATTGCATACAATTTATTTTTATGATACACTAAAATAAAGAAAATAGGAGGAAATAATATGTATGATGTTATAATTATCGGTAGTGGAGCAGCGGGGCTTTCAGTTGCATATACTGCTATTGGATTTGGAAAAAAAGTTTTATTGATTGAAAAATATAAACCAGGTGGTGAATGTACTTGGAGTGGATGTGTTCCGAGTAAAGCACTTATTAATATTGCGAAAGATATTTATACAGTAAAAAAATATAATGAAGATTTTCAAATAGATACAAAAGAAGTATTAAAAAATATACAGAGGGTAATTTTAAATGTATATTCTCATGAAACTCCTGAAAAATTAATTAACGATGGTATCAATTATTTAAATGGAAAAGCTAAAATAAAAGATAAAAATAGCGTAATTGTAAATGGAAAAGAGTATAAAACAAAAAATATTGTGATTTCAACAGGCTCATCACCTTTTATACCGCCAATTGAAGGGATAGAAAAAGTTGATTATTTAACAAATGAAACTTTATTTTATCTTGAAAAATTACCAAAATCAATTATTATTTTGGGTGGAGGAGCGATAGGAATAGAGATGGCACAAGCTTTAAATAGAATTGGAGTAAAAGTACAACTTGTAGAAATGATGGAAAGTATACTTATAAAAGAAGATAGAGAATTTGCTCAAATAATTAAAAAGGAATTAGAGAATGAAGGAGTAAAAATTTATGAAAAAACAGAAGCTATAAAAGTAATTGAAAAACATAATAAAAAAATATTAACTGTAAAAAATATGGATAAACAATTTGAATTAGAAGGAGAAGCTTTATTGGTAGCAGTTGGAAGAAAAGCAAATATTGAAGATCTAGGTATTGAAGAAATAGGAGTTGAAACTACAAGAAGAGGAATAGTTGTAAATAAAAAATTACAAACAACTATAAAAAATATATATGCTGTTGGAGATGTAGTGGGGCCTTATCAATTTTCACATATGGCGAATGTACAAGGAATTTTGGCTGCTAAAAATATTGTACTTCCAATAAAACAAAATATTAATTATAGTCATGTAGCATGGACAACTTTTACTTCACCAGAACTTGCTACAGCTGGAATGAGCTTAGAAGAAATAAAAAAGCAAAATATAAAATATAGAGAATATCAGTTTGATTTTAAAAATATTGATAGAGCCATGACTAAAAAAGGTGATATTGGGAAAGTTAAACTTTTTTTAGATAAAAAAGGATATGTATTAGGTGCTACAATTATAGGAGAAAGAGCAGGAGAGATAATATCAGAAATTCAAGTCTTAAAAACGTTGAAAATAAATTATGCAAAACTTGTTAATGTAATACACCCTTATCCTACTTATTCTGAAGTATTAAATAAAATATCCAAGAAAGTAGCAGTAGATAATATTTTAGAAAATCCAATAGTAAAATTTTTTATGAATTTTAAAAAATAAAAGGTATAGATATATAAATTAGTATAGATAAAAATATATATTAAAAAAAGTTTATTATAGAATATATAAGCTTTATTTTATTAAAAATATTAGGAGGAAAGTTTATGAATGCAGTAGTAGCAGTATTTATAATATTAGTTGGAGGTATGACAATAAAAAATAACGTTGAACCTAAAAATATAGGTGTAATAAATGGAAAATTTTATGAATTAAAAAAATCACCAAATAATATATCGAGTCAAACAGATATAAAAGAAAAATATGTAGAGCCATTAAAATTCATTGAGAATAAAGAAAAGAGTTATGTAAAAATATTAGAGGTATTAAATAGTTATGAAAATGCTAAAATTGAAAGAAAAGATAAAAATTATATCCATGTTGTTTTTAAAACAAGCGGTTTAAAATTTAAAGATGATGTAGAATTTTATTTTGATGAAAATGAGAAAGTTATTCATTTTAAATCAGCTTCAAGAGTTGGATATTCAGATATGGGTAAAAATAGAGAAAGATATGAAGAAATAAAAAAAAGATACTATAGGTAGGTGAAAAATTTGAAAAAGAAAATATTAATTGGTACACTTTTAGTGATATTGATATATTTACTATATAAATTAAATATATTTGAAAAAGTAAAAAATATTGAAGATTTTAAAAATTGGATAAATAACTTTGGTATAGTAGCACCAATAGTATTTATTATTATATATGCACTAGCAACGGTGTTATTTCTTCCTGGAACGCCTTTTACACTTATTGGAGGAATAATCTTTGGACCAATACTAGGACTTGTATATGTGGTACTAGGTGCTAGTATAGGACTTTCATTAGCTTTTTTACTTGCAAGATATTTTATACGTGATACTATATATAATAAAGTTAAAGATAATGATACATTTCAAAAAATAGAAGAAGGTGTCAAAAAAAATGGATGGAGAATATTGTTAATTACTAGGCTTGTACCGATATTTCCATTTAATTTGCAAAATTATATATATGGACTTACAAATATAAAGTTTGTAATGTATGCTATACTTTCTAGTATATTGATTATTCCTGGTTCTGCAGTATATGTACTATCTTCTGGAGCAATAGCAAGTGGAGAAGGAATATCAAAAAAAAATATTATCTTAATTGCAGTAGCAGCAATAATTTTTGTAATCTTATCGTTTATTCCAAAATTATTTGTTAAAAAGGGAGAGGTTTAATGAAAAAAACAATTATATTTTTATTGTTTATAATACTTATTGGATGTAACAAGAAAAGTAATGATGTAACTTTAAATGAGAGTTGGGAAAATATACAAAAAAAATCTAAAGGAACAGTGGTAAATATATATGCATGGGGAGGAAGTGAAGTAATAAACGATTATATTGATAAATATGTCGGGAAAAATCTTAAAAAACAAGATATTACTATAAATAGAGTACCCGTAGATGATATAAAAGTAATTATGAATAAACTTTTGACTGAAAAAATTGCAAATAAAAAAGATGGAAGTGTAGATATTATATGGATAAATGGAGAAAATTTTAAATTTGCAAAAGAAAATGGACTTTTATGGGGAGAATTTGCTAAAATTTTACCAAATTTAAACTATGTAGACGAAAAAACTATACAGTCTGACTTTGGGGAACCAATTAATTATTTAGAAGCGCCGTGGGGAACTGCTCAATTTGTTTTCGCATATGATAGTGAAAAAGTAACTTATCCTAAAAATCATGTTGAATTAAAAGAAATTGTAAAAAAATATCGTGGGAAATTTACTTATCCACAAAGTAGTGATTTTATAGGAAGTGTATTTTTAAGACAATTATTTTCTAGTATTGATAAAGAGGCGTATTTTAGATTGGTAAATGAGGATTTAGAAGAAAGTCAAATAAAAAAATTACTAAAGCCATTATGGAGCTATTTAAATGAAATAAAACCATATTTATGGAGAGAAGGAAAAACTTATCCTGAAAGTAGTGGTAAAATGCATGAACTATATTCAATGCAAGAAATATATTTTACAATGGATTATGCACCATTATTTGTAGAAAGTAGAATAAAAAATGGTAGCTTTACGAAAGCCACTAAAACTTTTTTATTTGAAAATGGGACAATATTTAATAATCATTATTTAAGTATACCATTTAATGCAAAAAATAAAGCTGCAGCTCTTATGACGATAAATTTTTTAATATCATTTGATGCACAATATCAAAAACAAATCCCAAATAATTGGGGAGATGGAAATGTTCTTGATTTTACAAAATTAACTACTATGCAAAAAGAAAAATTTGATAAAATTGATATAGGAGATGCTAGTATATCATTTGATGTATTATCAAAAAATAGAATTCCAGAAATAAAATCAAAATATGTAGAGATAATAGAAAAAGAGTGGTATGAAAATGTTGCAAAAAATTAAACCATATATAAAAATATTGCCAGCATTTTTAACAATTTTTTTATTATTTTGGTATGGAATATTTTTAGGAGTTTTACAAAGTTTTGGATTTTTTTTAATTAATAAGAAATCAAAATTTACATTTGAAAATTATATAAAAGTTTTTAGAAATAGAGAGTTTTTAGACTCTCTGTTTCTTAGTATAAAAATATCTTTACTCAGTGTAGGGTTTGTAATATTATTTGCTATTATTATTTTATATTTATTATTCTTATTGAAATTAAAATATTTTAAATTAAGTGATAAACTTCAAAAGTTATATTTAGTACCAATGCTAGTGCCGTATCTTATAGGTAGTTATATAAGTATAATAACTCTTGCTCAAACAGGATTTTTATCTAAAATATTTTATAAAGCAGGAGTAATTTTAAATTTTGAAGAATTTCCAATTTTAATTAACGATTCTCATGGAATAGGAATTATTCTTACATATATTTGGAAAACTCTTCCTTTTGTATTGCTTATGACTTATCCTATTCTTGATAAAATAATTGATAAATGGATAAAAGTAGGTAAATTATACGGAGCTAATAATTTTAAATTTTTTATTTATATTATTATACCACTTTTAATTCCAACACTTTTTAATAGTGCGTTTATTTTGTTAGCATTTATTTTTAGTGCGTTTGAAATTCCTTATATGCTTGGACTTACATATCCTAAAATGTTATCAGTAATGACATATGATATGCATTCAAAGGATTTTATTAATACACAAAGTGAAGTAATGAGCATAAATATAATAATAGTTTTAATAACAATAAGTTTAGGAATTATTTCATATAAAATATTAAAAAAAAATTATGAGGAGATATAATGCTTTTATTTATAATTTTACTAATCGGATTAATATTTATTTTTCCATATATACCACTTGTTTTATATTCATTTTCAAATACTTGGAAATATCCTAATATTTTTCCAAGTAATCTTTCTCTTAAATGGTGGAAATATGTTTTTAAACAGCCTATTACATATAAAGCTATATTTTATAGTCTGATAATAGCGATAATTGTATCTTTAATAAATTTAATAATAGGTTTGCCTGCAGCAAATGCACTTGTAAAAGATAAATTTAAAGGTAGAAAATTTTTTGAACACTCTATGTTTGCACCAATTATTATTCCACCAATAATTTCAGTGATGGGGATACATTTTATTTTTATAAAACTAAATTTAGTAGAAAATTTTATTGGAGTTATATTAATACATATTATTCCAACTTTTCCATATATGCTAAGAACTCTTATATTAGGTTATAAAAATTTTGACTTTAATTATGAAAAAGTAGCTATATTATATGGGGCATCATCATTAAAAAAATATTTATTAATCACGTTACCTATGCTTATGCCTTCTATACTTAGTGGAATAATATTAAGTTTATTAATTTCATTTAGCAACTATATACTTACATATATAATAGGTGGTGGGAAAATAATTACATTACCACTTATTACTTTTCCATATATTGTAGGAGGAAATAGAGCTATTGGAGCTGTATATGTAATAATTTTTATAGTTTTAAATATAATATCTGTAATATTTATAGAAAAAATTTTTGGAAAATTGTATAAAAAATAAAATATAATTGAATTAATTTATAATTTTAAATAATTAATATAAAAAGAGGTTAAACATGATAAAACTAAAAAATATTACAAAAGAGTATGATGATTTTAAATTAAAAAATATAAATTTTGAAGTAAAAAAAGGAGAGTTTATATCTCTTTTGGGAAAATCTGGTTCAGGGAAATCAACGATTTTAAATATTATTTCAGGAATAGATAAAAATTATAAAGGAGAAGTATTATTTAAAAATAAAAATATAAATAATTATAATTTATTAGAAAAAAAACTAGCTATGATATTTCAAGAAGATTATCTTTTTCCTCATTTAAATATTGAAAAAAATATTGGATTTGGATTAAAAATGAGAAAAGAAAAAAAAGAAATTATAAAAAAGAAAGTAGATAATTTATTAGAAAAATTAGGGTTAAAAAATTTTAATAAAAAATATCCACATGAGCTTAGTGGTGGACAAAAACAAAGAGTAGCAATAGCTAGAGCATTAGCAATAGAACCAGAAATTTTATTAATGGATGAGCCTTTTTCAGCACTTGATGAAAATTTAAGACTTGAAATGCAAGATTTAATAAAAAATATTCATAAAGAAAATAAAGTAACTACAATATTTGTTACTCATGACCAAGATGAAGCATTTAAATTATCAGATAGAATAATACTTATTGAAGATGGCGATATATTACAAACAGATAAGCCATTAAAACTTTATAAAAAACCAAAAAATGAAAAGGTAGCTAAATTTTTAGGAATGAAAAATATATTTGATAGTAAAATTTTTGAAAATTATTATAAAATTGATAAAAATCAAAAAATAATTATAAAAGATAAAGATATTATTATAAAGAAAAATGGTAAAATAATAGGAAATATTGAAGGGATTAATTATTATAAAAATATATGTGAATTAATAATAAGATTTGAAAATGGTAAAATATATTATTGTGATTCAATTGAAAATATTAACAGATATAAATTAAGAGGTAAAATAAAATTTGATATAAAAATGGATGAAGTTTATTATATATGAAAAAAATTGTGATTTAGATATTTAAAAAGATATCAATAAGGAGGCATAAAATGTTAGATACAAGAGCAAGAAAATTTATTCAACCATTTTTCAATTTAATAGCGGATTTATTAATAAAAAATAATATTTCTGCAAATCAAGTAACAATATTTGCTTTTATTTTAGGATTGACTATAAATATATTTATATTAACAGATTTTAATTTAATAGCAGTAATAATATTATGGATATCCGGAGCTTTAGATGCTGTTGATGGGACTATCGCTAGGAAAACAAAGACTTCGTCTCAATTTGGGACTATAATGGATATAGTATTTGATAGATTAGTGGAAATAGGAATGATAATAACTTTAGCAATAAAAAATAGTAATGCTACTTTTTCTTTGCTTTTACTTACATCTAGTATAGTGATAACAATGACAATATTTTTAAGCGTAGGAGCAGTTGCAAATAAAAAAGGAGAAAAATCATTTTATTATCAGCCAGGGCTTGCAGAAAGAACAGAAGGATTTATATTTTTTACTTTTATGATATTATTTCAAAAATATCTAATAATTATAACAATGATGTTTTTTATAGCAATTATTTATACTGCATTTCAAAGATTTAAAGAAGCGCATAAAATATTAACAAAGTAAAATTTAGTATAGTAATAAAATTAAATTGATAAAAATCAATATAAATTGTATAATAAAATTATGGAAAAGAAAAATTATGGAAAAGAAAATAGTTTAAATTTGAAACTTTTTTTAATACTTAATAGATGTACACAATCTGTTAATAGAAATATTTATCCGATATTTAAAGAAAAAGGAATTACAGAATCGCAATTTTATGTTTTAGAATTTTTATATCATAAGGGGGATAGTAGAATAAAAGATATAATCAATAAAACTTTTTCTACAGGTGGAACTATGACTGTAATAATAGATAATTTAGTAAAACAAAATTTAATTGAAAAAAAGAAAGATCCCCGTGATAGAAGAGCTTTTTTGATTTCTCTTACATTGAAAGGGAAGGAAGTTATTGAAAAAATATTTGATAAACATTTAAAAAATTTAGAAAAAATATTTGATGTTTTGGGAAATGAAGAAAAAGAATTATTAAAAGAATTACTAAAAAAATTAGGAAAATATCAAAATTAAATTTATAGGATTATAAACAAAAAAAGACTCTTTAAATAAGAGTCTTTTTTTGTTTATAATTAATTATAATTCTACACATAAAAATAATTAATTATAATTAGTATTTACATATATTTGATTAAATATAAAAAAATGTGTAAAATAACCTCAAGAAGAGAAAAATAGTATTGATATAGAGTTTATAAATTAAATTTCTATAAAAAAACATATATATATATTTTATTAATGATAAAAGGAGGAGAAGAAAATGAAGAAAAAAAATTTGGGGATATTATTATTTATTTTGTTAACAACAGGGATAATGGCAGCAACAGGTGATGAAGTTCAAACAAATCTTAACTGGACTTGGACCTTAATTGCCGCAGCAATGGTATTTTTTATGCAAGCAGGATTTGCAATGGTAGAAACAGGCTTTACAAGAGCTAAAAATGCAGGAAATATTATTATGAAAAATGTAATGGATTTTTCTATGGGAATATTAGCATTTTGGGCAGTAGGATTTGCTTTTATGTTTGGTAAGGGGAGTTTTATAGGAATGACAAATTTCTTTGCTAATGGTTTGGTTGGATGGGATTGGACATTCTTTGTATTTCAAGGAGTTTTTGCAGCAACTGCGGCTACAATAGTATCAGGTGCTTTAGCAGAAAGAACAAAATTTGGTTCATATTTAATAGCAAGTTTTTTATTAACAGCATTTATTTATCCTATATTTGGTCATTGGGCATGGGCTGGTTTATATGGACAAGCAACTGGATGGCTTGAAAATTTAGGATTTATAGATTTTGCGGGTTCAACAGTGGTTCATTCGCTTGGTGGATGGGCAGCGTTAGCAGGAGCTATGACAGTAGGACCTAGAATAGGCAAATTTGGTAAAAACGGAGAGGTAAAAGCTATACCAGGACATTCTCTTACATTAGCATCTCTTGGAGTATTCATATTATGGTTTGGTTGGTTTGGATTTAATTCAGGGTCTACTACTACAGGAACAAAAGAAATCGGATTAATAGCAGCGAATACACTTTTAGCAGCAGCAGCAGCAAGTATATCAGCTCTTATTGTATCAATAATAAAATTTAAAACTTATGATATAGGTATGACTTTAAATGGAGCATTAGCTGGTCTTGTAGCAATTACTGCAGGATGTGCAAATGTAGCTCCATGGTCGGCAGTAATAATAGGAATATTAGCTGGAATTTTAGTAGTATATTCTATTGGATTTATCGATAATTTAAAAATAGATGATCCTGTAGGTGCAGTATCGGTACATGGAGTTAATGGAGCATGGGGAACAATTGCAGCTGGAATATTTGATAATGGAAATTTATTTAATCCTCAAACAATAGGAGTGCAAATTTTAGGAGTATTAGCAATGTTTATATTTGCATTTGTTACATCACTTATTATGTTTAACGTAATAAAAATAATATTTGGAATAAGAGTAAGCAAAGAAGAGGAATTAAAAGGTCTTGATATAGGCGAACATGAAGCAGATGCTTATCCAGAATTTCAAACTAGTTCATCTATTTATGAAATATAAAAATTTAATGGTAATATTTTAATAAAATTGATTCAAAATAAATAATATATTTTGAGGAGGAATAAAAATGAAAAAAATAGAAGCTATAGTAAAACCTATAAAATTAAGTATTCTTAGAGATAGTTTAATAGAAATAGGAGTAACAGGAATGACAATATCTGAAGTAAAAGGATTTGGTAAACAAAAAGGATATAAGGAAATATTTAGAGGTGCAGAATATGAAGTACATTTTTTACCAAAAATAAAATTAGAATTATTTATATCTGATAATATGGTAGAAAAAGTTGTTAAAACAATAAAGGAATCTGCATATACAGGAGAAATAGGTGATGGGAAAATTTTTATAACCTCAGTTGAAGAAGCTATAAAAATAAGAACAGGTGAAATTGGAGATAATATTTTATAAAATAAAAAAGCTATAATATTTAAATATTATAGCTTTTTTTATTTTATATTTTAACTAAAAAACAGCTGGATTTCCAACTGTTTTTCGTTATTTTAATAAAAAATTAAACCCTCTACTAGATTTTTCAACAATTAGCTTTTCTTCTCTAAATAACCATCCAATAGTGAGCAATAATTCATCTTTAGTAAGTTTTAAATCATTTTGAAGCTTACTAAAAGATATATTAGGATTTGTGTTTAAGTGATTCCAAACTTTGCCTGCATTTTTTCCAATTTTTTCATTTGAAAATTTCATTTTACCACCTCTACTTTTAATTTTATATTTTTTCCTAAAATAAAGTAGTTATTATATTTCCATAAAAATATTAAAACAGAATACAGAATTTGTCAAATTTTTTTTTACAAAAAAAATAAGGAGTGGAAAAAAACTCCTTTTTAAAATAAAATTTGAAAAAAATTAAAATGTATAATCTACGCAGGCTCTATTTTCAACGATTTCTTTTACTAAATCTATTATTTCTACATGTTTTGGATGATGTTTATATTTATCTAAATCTTCAAAAGATTTAAATTCAGTAATTAAAACAACATCAAAATTTTTACTTGAATATTCATCATTATTTATACCAACTTCTAATTTTATTATTTCTGGAATTTCATTTTTTAAATTTTCTAGTTCAGCTTTTAAAATAAATGCATTTTCATCTTTTGTATTTCCTCTAGCATTTTTTTTTAATACCCACATTACAACATGTCTTATCATTATCCACACCCCTTTTTAAATATATACATTATTATACTATATTTTATTAAATTTTTAAATTAAAAAAAAGAATAAAATTTGACTTTTTTAAAAATATTTAATAAAATTATTTTAAAAATGAACAATACAGGAGGTTAAGATGTTAGAAATTGGATTGAAGTATACTAAAGAAAAAATAATAAAAGAAAATGAAAGTGCTAAATACGTAGAGAGTGGTGATTTAGAAGTATTCTCAACACCTTCACTTATAGCATTTATGGAAAATTGTGCTATGAATTGTGTGAAAAAATATATAAATGAAAATGATACAACAGTAGGGATATCTATAAATATAAAACATTTGCAAGCAAATTTAATAGGAGAAAAAATAAAAGGCGAAGCTAAATTAACAAATATTGATGGAAGAAAACTTACATTTGAAGTACTAGTTACTTCTGATAGAGGCGAAATAGGAAAGGGTATACATGAAAGGTTTATAGTAAGCAGAGAAAAGTTTATTAATAAATTAAAGAAATTTTAAGAAATCTCTAATATTGTAATTTTATAATAAAAGTAACTATAATATAGAGAGGTGATAATAATGAAAGTATTAAAAATAATATTAACTATAATAAAGAATTTTTTAGGTAAAAAAGATAAAGAATATATAGAAGAAGCTATAATAGTAGAAGAAAAAATTTTAAGAAGAAAGTAAAGTGATTTTATGGAGAAAATAATATTAGCGGGTGGATGTTTTTGGGGAGTAGAAGCATATTTTAAAAGATTAAAAGGTGTAATTAAAACAAAAGTAGGATATGCAGGTGGAAATAAAAAAAATCCAACTTATGAAGAGGTGTGCAGTGGAAAAACAGGACATTTAGAAGCTGTATATATTGAATATGATAGAAAAATAATTAATTTAGAAAAAATATTAAGACATTATTTTGATATAATAGATCCTTTTTCTATTGATAGGCAAGGTGGAGATGTAGGCCCGCAATATGCAACTGCTATTTTTTATAATAATAAAGAGCAATATGATATTATAAGAAAAATGATACAAGAGATTGAAAATAATTTTAATAAAAAAGTAGCTACTAAAATATTAAAAGAAAGTAATTTTTTTGAGGCAGAAGATTATCATCAAAACTATTTAGAAAAAAATCCTACAGGTTATTGTCATATAAACCTAAATTCAATAAAAAATAGTAAAGATTATCAAGAACCAGTATAATAAAAGCCCAATTTTCTATTTAGAAAATTGGGCTTTTACTTAGATTATTTATACAATTCTTCTAATCTTGTTTGGATTTCTTCGTTTTCGATATAATCATCATAATCCATTAATTTATCAACTAATCCATTTGGAGTAATTTCTATTATTCTATTAGCTATAGTATGAATAAATTCATGATCATGAGCAGAAAATAAAATAGTACCATTAAATTTTATTAATGCTTTATTTAATGATGTAATAGATTCTAGGTCCAAATGATCAGTAGGATTGTCAAGTAAAAGAACATTTGCTTTAGAAAGCATCATTCTAGAAAGCATACATCTAACTTTTTCTCCTCCAGAAAGAACTTTAACTTTTTTAGAGGCTTCTTCACCAGAAAATAACATTCTTCCTAAGAATCCTCTAACATATGACTCTGTTTGGTCATCAGAGTATTGTTTTAACCAATCGATTATAGAACCATCATAATCAAAATATTTTGAATTATCTCTAGGTAAATATGTTTGAGATGTAGTAACTCCCCATGTGAAACTACCGCTATCCGGCTCAATTTCTCCAGCTAAAATATCAAGTAGAGTAGAAGTAACTAAGTCATTTCTTGATAAAAATACAACTTTATCACCTGTGTTAATTGTAAAACTTATGTTATCAAGAACTTTTACACCATTTATAGTTTTAGATAGATTTTCAACAAATAGCATGTTATTTCCAGCATCTCTTTCAGGCTTGAATTCTATAAATGGATATTTTCTATTTGAAACTTGCATGTCTTCAAGTTTTAATTTTTCAAGCTGTTTTTTTCTAGATGTAGCTTGCTTTGATTTTGAAGCATTAGCACTAAATCTAGCGATGAATTCTTGTAATTCTTGTCTTTTTTGTTCAAGTTTTTTATTTTTATTTCTAATAAGTTCTTGCATAAGTTGATTTGATTCATACCAGAAATCATAGTTTCCAACATATAATTTCACTTTACCATAATCGATATCAGCTATATGAGTACAAACTTTATTTAAAAAATGTCTATCATGAGAGACTACAATAACAGTAGCATCAAAATCCAATAAGAAATTTTCTAACCAAGTAATAGCTTTGATATCAAGACCATTTGTAGGTTCGTCAAGTAATAAAATATCTGGATGTCCAAATAAAGCTTGAGCTAATAAAACCTTTACTTTGTCAGCTTCTGTTAATTCTTTCATATATTTATAATGTTTATCAGTTTCTAATCCAAGGCCTAATAAAAGTTTTTCAGCTTCCATTTCAGCTTCCCAACCATTTAATTCAGCAAATTCACCTTCTAGTTCGGCAGCTTTCATACCGTCTTCATCTGAAAAATCAGTTTTAGCATAAATAGCATTTTTTTCTTGCATTATTTCATATAATCTTTTGTGTCCCATAATTACAACATCAAGTACTTGTTCTTCTTCGTAAGCAAAGTGATCTTGTTTTAAGAATGATAATCTTTTACCAGGTCCTAAAATTACTTCGCCTTCTGTTGATTCTATTTCACCTGATAATATTTTTAAAAATGTTGACTTTCCGGCTCCATTTGCTCCAATTACACCATAGCAATTACCAGGAGTAAATTTAATATTTACATCTTCAAAAAGTTTACGACTTCCAAATCTAAGTCCTAATCCACTAACTGTTATCATTTTATCCTCCTAAATCTATATTAATTATTAATAATTATATTATCCGACACATTATATCATTATTAATATAAAAAGTAAACAATATTGAAAATACTAACTAAATATGATAAAATGTTTTGCAGCTTTTAATTAAGGAGGGTTTTGAATGAATATAAAAAATATAGTTAAAGAAACTTTAGATAAAAATAAAGAGATATATTTAGATACAACTGTAGGTTGGTATAAAGGGAATAAAGATTATAGAACAGGTGGTCAAGATATTATATATTCAATAGAAAATAATGAATATTATAAGGAATATGATTTTGTAATAACACCAAATAATATTGAAAAAACAAAAGTAAGAATAACACTAGATGAAATAGTAGAAGAATTAACTAAATTTAATGTAAAAGAAGAAGAAATAACAAGTGGTGCTATAATAAATAGAGGAGATTGGGAGCCAAGAGGTTAATGTTAATAAAAATAAGAGAGGTAATAATATGGCAATAGTAAAATTTTATCCAAAGGGTGGAATGAAACCACTTTTTGCTCTTAAATTAGTGGATACATTTAATAAAATAATACAAGAACTAGGTATAGAAAAAGCTGAAGAAATAATAAAAATAGCTTTAAATATTAATAAAAATAGAATTATTGATATAAGAGAAGTAGAAGATAGTAATGGAGATATTAGTTTTATTGTTATTTTGTATGATTTTATATCAAAGTATAAGCGGCCTAAAACATCTATACCACAAACAGAAGAAGGTTTTTTTGATTTTAATATATATCAATTAGATTTTAATAGAACTATTGATATAGAAAAAATTATTAAAGATCAAAAAAAATATTTGATAAAATAACTTCCTTGAAATACAAGGAAGTATTTTTAAAAAATAATTTAGGTTTAATATTTGGAGGAATTAATGAATTTTGATATAATAGTAATTGGGTCTGGTCCTAGTGGATTATTTTCTGCGATTATGTTAGCAAAAAATAACAAAAAAGTACTGATAATAGAAAGAAATGAAAAAATAGGTGGGAAACTTTTTATAGCTGGAAGTGGTCAGTGCAATATTACTCATACTGGTAATTATAAGGATTTTTTAGAAAAATATGGTGAAAATGGAAAATTTTTAAAAAGAGTTTTATATAAATTTTCACCACAAGATACAATAGATTTTTTTAATAAAAATGGATTAAAATTAATAAAAAGAGAAGATGGCAAATATTTTCCAGAAACTTTTAAATCTATTGATGTAATAAATTTATTATTAAAAGAATATAAAGGTGAATATAGAGTAAAAGAATTAGTTAAAGAGATAAAAAAATTAGAAAATGAATTTATTGTAAAAACAGATAAATTGGAATATAAATCTAAATATGTAATAGTAGCGACTGGTGGAAAAAGTTATAAAAAAATAGGAACAACAGGTGATGGATATAAATTTGCAAAAAGCTTTGGACATCAAATAACCAAAATAGTGCCAGCACTGACACCGATATTTGTAAATAATTATATTTTTTTTGATTTATCAGGAATATCATTTAAAAATATTGAAATGAAAATACTTAAAAAAAACAAAATTTATAAAAAAGTATATGGTGATTTATTATTTACACATAAAAATTTAAGTGGCCCAATTATAATTAATAATAGTAGAAATATAGAGAAGAATGATTTTTTAGAATTTAATTTTGTTAAAACAGATAGAGAAATTTTAGAAAATGAATTTATTGATAATCAAAACAATAAAAAGAAAATTAAAACAATATTATTAAAATATGATATTCCAGAAAGATTTATAAATAAAATATTAAAAATATTAGATCTTGAATATACAAAAATAGCAGATTTATCAAAAGAAAACAGAAAAAAAATCTTAGATATGTTTTGTAATTATAGATTTAAAGTAAGTAAATTAGATAGTTTTGAGAAAGCAATGGTAACTAAAGGGGGTATTGAATTAAAAGAACTTGATAAAAATACTCTTGAATCAAAATTAATAAAAAATTTGTATTTTGTAGGTGAAGTGATAGATATAGATGGAGATACAGGAGGATATAATATTCAAGCAGCAATATCTATGGGAGTAGCTGCAGCAAGAGATATAATAGAAAAATAAAAGGAGTTATAAATGAAAAAGTTGGAATTTATTAAATATGTAAAAGAAATATGTTTAAAAATTCTTGAAAAAGCTTATATAAATAAAAAAAGGTTTTTAGAATTAAATGATATAGAAAATATAAAAAAAATAGATGAAGAGGTTATACCAAAATTTGAAAAATTATATTTATATTTTGATTCTATTTCAAAAAATGATATAGAAAATATAGAAAATTTCAATGAAATAGAAAAAAATATAGAAGAAATAAGAGAAAGTAATAAATTAACAAAAGAATATATATTAAAAGAAATAGAAAAAAGAGAAAAAATGTCTAAAAATTCAGGTAGTATAGCTGTAAAAAGATTATTTGAATTTGAAAAAAAAGAGCTTAATAAAAAACTTTTTGAAATAGAAAAGTTAGGAAAACCATTACTTGAAAAACAAAAAGAATATGAAAAGGCATTAGCTGATGCAATACAGCAAGATGAAGAATTAAAATATTTTGAAAAAGTAAAAGAAAATGGAAAAAAAATAGATAAATTAAATAATAAAATAATTAAAATAAATAAAAGACTTGAAAAACTAAATGAGTTTTTAGCAAAAAAATGGTATTATGAAATGTATGGAACTATTTCAAAAAATGAATTAGAAAAAATATATAAAGATGAATTTAAAATGAATGGAGAGAATAATGAATAAAATGGTATTTAAAAATAATATTATTTTTATAATTATAATAGTGTTAGCAATATTTTTAGTTACAAAATTTTTGAAATATAGAGTAATAAAAAAATTAAATTTTATTGATTTTAAGGAGGTTAAATTGAACAAAGAGTATAATTTAAAAGCAGTAATTAAAACTGATAAAGGAGATATTGAATTAAAATTATTTCCAAATATCGCACCTATTACAGTAACAAATTTTGTAAATTTAGCAACAAAAGGTTATTATAATGGATTAAAATTTCATAGAGTTATAGCTGATTTTATGATACAAGGTGGAGATCCAACAGGAACAGGAGCAGGAGGTCCTGGATATAATTTTAGAGATGAATTTGTTGAAGGTATAGAATTTAATAAATCAGGAATATTAGCGATGGCAAATGCTGGACCAAATACAAATGGAAGTCAATTTTTTATAACACATGTACCAACAGAGTGGTTAAATTATAAACATACTATTTTTGGGGAAGTATTAAATGAAGATACACAAAAAATAGTAGACTCAATATCTCAAGGAGATATAATGAATGAGGTAATTATATCAGGCGATTTAGATGAATTTTTAAAAGATATGGAAGATGTAGTAGAACAATTTAATAGTGCTATGTCAAAATAAAAAAAGTTATCGAAATTTTCGATAGCTTTTTTATTCTAATATTCTTATTTTGTTATATTTATCATTTTTACTTTTAATTAAAGCATTGTTAAGGCGATCAATAAGTTTTTCAATATTATCATTAGTTAAAAAATATGTTCCACCGATTGAAATACTAAGCGAAATATTTTTGTTTTCTATTAAAATAGATGTTTTTTCAGAAAGCATTTTAAGTCTTATAGCAATTTTATTTAATTCTTCTTTGTTTTCTAAATTAAATATTAAAACAAATTTATCATTTTTCCAATGAGCAATTATATCCCCAGTTTTTATATTTGATTTTAAAGTAAAAGCAACTATTTTAAGTAATTGATTAGCAATATCAGAACCATGTTTATTAATAATAGATGTAAAATTAGCAATATCTATTATTAAAATGCCTACATTTCGTTTAATTGATTTTATCTCATTAAGTTTAGAATTTATTACTTTATAAAGATATTTTGCATTTGGTAGATTTGTAAGAGGATCATACATTAAAAATTCTTTTAAAGCAAGTGGAGAAGGAGTTGTATTATTTATTTTTTTTTGTTTATTAAAAATTTCAATAGCACCAATTATTTCATTTTTATCATTTTTTAAAGGAAAGACTTTTATTGATATAGGAAGTAAATAACTAGATTTATGATGCATATAAACATCTGCATGAATGAAAGTTCCTGTTTTCATACTTTCTAATAAAGGACATCCATTTCTACACAATTCATTCCCGCTTTTATCAACATGTCTTAAAATATTATGATAACAAAATGAGTTAATTACATCATTATATGTAAATCCAGTAATTTTTTCTGCAGCATTATTCCAATATAATATTTTTCTATTTTTATCAACAAAATAAACACCATCACTAATATTGTCTAATATATTTTTATAATTTTTAATATTTATATTCATTGTACTACCTCCGTTATGAGAAATCATAAAATATTATACAAAAAAAACAGATAAATCCTTTTATTTATCTGTTTTTTTTGATAAACTAAATTAAAACATTATTAAAATAGAAGGGGAAAAAATTATGATAGGAACAATAGTAAATGTAATAACGATAATAATAGGAAGTATAATAGGAAGTATATTTAATAAGGGATTAAAAGAAAGATATCAAAATAATGTATTAAATAGTATAGGATTAATAGCTATTTCTTTAGGAATAGCATGGATATCAAAAAGTATTACAAAAAGTAATGAACCACTTTTATTTGTATTTAGTATGGTAATAGGAGCTCTTATAGGTGAATTTATTAATCTTGATAAAAAAATAGAAAACATTAATAATAAATATAATAAAGGTGATAGTAACGCACTTCAAGGACTTGTAACAGCAGTTCTTTTATTTTGTGTAGGTACTATGTCAATACTTGGGCCTATAGAAAGTGCATTAAATAATAATCATACATTATTATTTATAAATGCTGTATTAGATGGTTTTACATCTCTTATGTTAGCTTCTACATTTGGGATAACAATCATATTATCAGCACCGATTCTTTTAATTTGGCAAGGAAGTATTTATTTTATAGCAAAAATATTAAATGGAACAGTTTCTTTAGAATTGTTAAATGAAATATCAATAATCGGTGGAATTTTGATTATGACAACAGGATTAAATATACTAAAAGCTGTAAAAATAAAAACTCTTAATTTATTACCAGCTCTTATTATACCAGTGATTTATTATATTCCAATTGTAAATAATAGTATAAAATTTATTATAAATAAAATATTTAGTTAATTTTATTAGATATAATTTGATTAAAGTAAGGAGGAAAATATGAAAAAAAAAATAGGGTTAATATTAGAAGGTGGAGGATTTAGAGGAATATATTCTGCTGGAATTTTAGATTATTTTTTAGAAAAAAATATAGAAATTCCATATGTTATTGGTGTATCTATGGGTGCTTGCAATGGAGCAAACTATATTTCAAAGCAAAAAGGACGAAATATAGAAATTCCATATAAATATATAAATGATGAAAGATATATAAGTTATAAAAATTTTCTAAAAAAAGGTGAATTATTTGGAATGGAATTTATTTTTGAAGAGATAACAAATAAATTAAATCCATTTGATTTTGATACTTTTTATAATTCTAAACAAAAATTTATAGTAACAGCAACAGATTGTAAGACAGGAAAAGCACATTATATAGAAAATTTTAAAAAATATTCTTTATCAGAAGCATTAAAAGCAAGTACAAGTTTACCATATGTTTCTAAAATAGTAAAACTTGGTGAATATGAGCTATTAGATGGTGGAATTGCAGATCCTATACCATATAAAAAAGCTTTAGATGATGGTTGTGAAAAAATAATAGTGATTTTAACTCAACCAAAAGGATATGTAAAAAGTAAAATGAAACTACAAACATTAGGAAAAATAATATATAAAGATTATCCAAAATTAAGAGAAACAATGAAAAATAGACATATAAATTATAATAATGCCATAAAAGAACTTGAAAAATTAGAAGAAAATGGGAAAGCATTTATTATTCGACCAAAATCAAAACTTCCAATTGCTAGAACAGAAAGAGATAAAGAAAAATTAAAAAAAGCATTTGAATTAGGATATACTCAGGGGAAAGAGATAATAAATGAGATAAAAAAATTTTGCGAGATAGAATAAAAAATTTTATATTTTTTATAAAATAAACCATAAGATTACAGATAATAAATATAAAAAACTGTTGATATTTTATTTTAAGTTGAAAGTTTTTAATTAAAAATATAATATTTATTTTTTATAAATCTTGTGGTTTTATTTTTTTGATATTTAATAAAATATTAAAATTTGTTATTGACAAAATAAAATTTTTGAAATAATATAGTATTAACTTTAACGTTTTAGTAAAGAGGTGGAAATATGTCTGTAACAATTAAAGATATTGCTAAAAAATTAGAAATATCAATAACTGCTGTATCAAAAGCACTTAATGATAGACCAGATATAAGTGATGAATTAAAAGAAAAAGTAAAGAAAACAGCAAAAAAAATGGGGTATACTAAAAATACTATAGCTAGTAGGCTTGTTAATCAAAAAAGTAATACAATAGGAGTATTTATTCTTTCGAGATATAAAATACCAAATGAAGAAAATACAGGGTTTTCATTTCTTTCAGGAATATTAGAAGTATCTAATAAAAATAACTTTGACGTTATAGTTTTTTCTACTGACAGTTTAGAAAAAAAATCTTATTTAGAACTTTGTAGAGAAAGAAGAGTTGAAGGGGCTATTTTTATAGGTCTTGAATATAATACTAAGCAATTAGAAGAATTAAGTCAATCAAAATTACCGATTGTTTTAATTGATTATAAATATGATAGTCCTAATATTTCTACAATTGTAAGTGATAGTGATACCGGGATAGAAAAATCATTTAATTATTTAAAAAAATTAAATCATAAAAAAATAGGATTTATAAATGGACACAATAAAGCTTATGTTTCTTATCAACGATTAGAATCTTTTAAAAAAATATCTAAAAAATATAACTTATATAATGAAAATTATATTTTTAAAAGTGATTTTAGTATAGAAAAGGGGTATGAACTATCAAATATGTTATTAAATTTAGATGATATGCCTACTGCATTTATTGTATCTGGAGCTATGACTACATATGGATTAGTAAAAGGGTTTTTAGATAAAAATATAAATATACCAAAAGATATATCAATAATTAGTTATGATAATTTTAAACTAGATGCTTATTTTACTCCTGAAATAACTTCTATTTCTCAAAATATTGATATTATTGGTAAAAAATCAGGAGAAGCACTTTTTAATTTAATTAATAATGGTAAAAAAGAAGAGATAGTTTTAAATACAGAATTAATAATAAGAAAATCATGTGAGGTGGTAAGAAATGGATAAAATAGTTTGTGTAGGTGAATTAGTTATTGATTTTATATGTACTGATATAGATATGGGACTTGTAAATGGAGAAAATTTTATAAAAAAAGCAGGAGGAGCTCCAGCAAATGTATGTGCTGCTATATCAAAGCTTGGGGGGAATGCTAGTTTTGTTGGAAAAGTAGGAAAAGATTCTTTTGGAATTTTCTTAAAAGAAACATTAGAAAATCAAAAAGTATGTACAGATATGCTTATTTTAGATACAAAAGAAAATACAACTTTAGCATTTGTATCAATAGCAAATAATGGAGAAAGAGATTTTATATTTAATAGAGGAGCTGATGAAAAATTAAAATATGAAGAGCTTAATATAGAAAAGATAAAAGAAGCTAAAATAATACACTTAGGTTCAGCAACAGCATTGCTTGGAGGAGAGTTAAAAGAAACATATAAAAAAGTTTTAGAATTAGCTAAGAATGAGAATAAAATAATTACTTTTGATCCAAATTATAGAATAGATTTATGGAAGGGGAAAGTTGAAGAATTTATAAAAGAGAGTAAAAAATATATAAAAGAATCTGATATAGTAAAAGTAAGTGATGAAGAGATATTATTAATAACGGGAAAAGAAAATGTAAAAGAAGGAGTAAAAGAATTACATAAAATAGGTGCACAAGTAGTACTAGTAACTTTAGGAAAAGAAGGGACATTACTTAGTATAGATGATAAACAAGAAATAATAAATAGCATAAAAATAGAACCAATAGATACAACAGGTGCAGGAGATGCATTTATTGGAGGGGTACTTTAT
Source organism: Hypnocyclicus thermotrophus (assembly GCF_004365575.1). Lineage (NCBI taxonomy): Bacteria > Fusobacteriati > Fusobacteriota > Fusobacteriia > Fusobacteriales > Fusobacteriaceae > Hypnocyclicus > Hypnocyclicus thermotrophus. The sequence continues at coordinate 425,823 of NZ_SOBG01000001.1, read as the reverse complement.
AAAATAATAAAAGAAAACTTAACAAAAGTTGATATAAAAAATATGGAAAAAATGAAAGAAATAATAAATTTTGGAAATAAAGTAGGAGCTAGAACTTGTGAAAAATATGGAGCAATAAGTGCATTACCTACATTAGATGAAATAGAATAAAAAATAATTTAATGAGTACTAATTTATATAGATAAAAATATAAATAAAAAAATAGTGAAGATAAGGGTTGAGTGGTAAAAAATTATTTGTATCTATTTATGTAAATTAGTGTTTAAATTATTTAATATAAATTTAGAGGAGTGTAAAATGCTAAAAGATAAATATTTATATGAAAGCATAGATAAAATAAATAAAAAGTATTCAAAAAAAGACTTAACAATATTTTATACAAGACTTGGTAAAAATTTTACTACATTATATGAAAAATATAGTAAATTATATAAAGAAAACTCATTATTTGTGGACAGATTAGAAGAACTTATTATTTCATTAGCTGATATGTATGTAGAGAGAAGTAATGAATTAAAAGAGCTAGATAGAGAAAGAGAACTCGATAATAATTGGTATATGAGTCAAAATTGGGTAGGAACAATGCTTTATGTAGATAGATATAATAAAGATTTAAAAGGATTTAAAGAAAAAATTAATTATTTAGAGGAATTAGGTATAAATTATGTACATCTTATGCCAATTCTTAAAATGCCTAAAAAAGAAAATGATGGTGGTTATGCAGTAAGTGACTATAGAGTAGTAGATGAAAAATTTGGAACGATGGATGATATAAGAGATATTTCTAAAACATTTAGAGAAAAAAATATGCTTTTAGAACTTGACTTAGTGTTAAATCATACTTCTGATGAACACGAATGGGCAAAAAAAGCATTAAGTGGAGAAAAAGAATATCAAGATATGTATTATATGTTTGATGACAGAGTAATACCGGATGAATTTGAAAAAACATTACCAGAAGTATTTCCACAAACAGCTCCTGGGAATTTTACTTATAGAAAAGAGATAGATAAATGGGTATTTACAGTCTTTAATAATTATCAATGGGATTTAAATTATACAAATCCAAAAGTATTTATTGAAATGGTTAAAATTATGTTAAATTTAGCAAATCAAGGTGTAGATATACTTCGGCTTGATGCAGTGGCATTTATGTGGAAAAAAATAGGAACAGATTCACAAAATCTAGAAGAAGCTCATATTATTTTACAATTATATAAAGTATGTGCAAAAATTGTAGCACCAGGAGTAGTATTTAAAGCGGAAGCTATAGTTCAGCCAAAAGAAATAGTGAAATACCTTGGTGGTGGAATAGTAGATGAGTGTGAAATAGCTTATAATGCTTCTTATATGGTATATTTATGGGATGCTATGGCTACACAAAATAAAAAAATTTTGGAAAGAGGCCTTGAAAATATTCCAAGAATTCCTAAAAATACAACTTGGGTAAATTATATAAGATGCCATGATGATATAGGACTTGGATATGCTGATCATGATATAATCTCTGCTGGATATAGCCCTTTTGATCATAAACAATTTATTATATCATTTTATGTGGGAGAATTTCCTAGTAGTTATGCAAAGGGAGAGAGATTTATGTATAATCCCAAAACAAAAGATGCAAGAATATCAGGAGCTACAGCATCACTTCTTGGATTAGAAAAGGGGATTTTAGAAAAAAATAGAGATTTAATAGATAAAGCAGTAAAAAGGATTATTCTTATGCATAGCGGAATAATGTCGTTAGGTGGAATACCATTAGTATATTATGGAGATGAAGTAGGATTTACAAATGATTATTCATTTTTAAATGATGAAGGTAAGAAAAATGATAATAGATGGTTAAATAGACCTATAATTAATTGGAATAAAGTGGAAAATAGAAAAAAAGAAGGAACTATTGAAAATAAAATATTTATAGCTATTCAAAAAATGATAAAAATAAGAAAAAATTTAAAAGAATTTTATAATGAAAATAATTATACTATAATAAAAAATGAAAATGAACATGTGTTTTCATTTTTAAGAGAGTATCAAGGTGAAAAAACACTTGTACTTATGAATGTCTCAGAACATTATCAAGTAGTATCTCAAGAAATATTAAATAGAGCAAATTTAGGATACAGAGTTTATAATATATATAATGGAAATGAAATAAATCTGGAACATGGATTAATTAAGCTAGATCCATATGAATTTTTATGGTTAAAATTTGTAAAATGAATAAAAAAGTGATAAGATATCATAAGGGTATTTATGATATCTTTTTTATTGTAATAGTAGAATAGGAGTGATAATAAAATGTTAAATTGGGGAATAATAGGAGCTGGAAATATAGCTACTAAATTTATGAATGATTTTAGATATGTACTCGGTGGAAGAATGATAGCAGTTGCTTCAAAATCACTTGATAAAGCTAAAAAATTTGCAAAAAAGTATGAAATTAAAAATTATTATGATAGTTATGAAGAATTATTAAATAATAAAGAGATAGACGTAGTTTATATTGCAACGACACATAATTTTCATTATGAAAATATGAAAAGTTGTATAGAACATGGAAAAAATATATTATGCGAAAAACCAATAACTTTAAATAAAAATCAGTTTGAAGAAATAATAAAATTAGCAAAAGAAAAAAATTTATTTGTAATGGAAGCAATGTGGATGTACTTTATACCTGCTATTGAGAGAGCAGTTGAATGGATAAAAGAGGATGAAATAGGTGATATAAAATTAATTAAAGCTGAATTTGGTCTAAAAATACCTTTTGATCCACAAGCAAGATTATATAATAAAGAATTAGGTGGAGGAGCATTACTTGATCTAGGGATTTACCCTATAAGCTTTGCTTGTTTTTTAGCAAATAGTGAATATGAACAAGTAGAAAGTATGGCTATAAAAGGTGATACAGGAGTAGATGAATATGTATCTATTTTAATAAAATTTAAAAATGGAATACAAGCTGAATTATCTACATCAAGTAGACAAAATTTTGAAAATAGAGCTTTTGTATATGGTACAAAAGGAAGTTTATCTCTTGAAAAGTTTTGGATGTGCAAAGAGATGCAACTTCGTACAAAAACAAGAATAATTAATTATACTGATGAAGGTAGATATAATGGATATAATTTTGAAGCTGATGAAGTATGTAAATGTATACAAGAAGGGAAACTAGAAAGTGATATAGCTTCTCATTCAAAAACATTACAAGTATTGGAAATTATGGATTTAATAAGAAAAAAACATGGAGTAATTTATCCTGTTGAGGAGGAATAAATGATAATTAATACAAAAATAGAGGATTTAACATTAAAATTTGCAGAAAAAAATGAAGTAGATGAAATATTTTATTTTATAAAAGAACTTGCAAAATATGAAAAAATGGAAAATGAAGTTGTAGCAACTAGAGAAATTCTAATAGAAAATATTTTTAATAAAAAGTATTGTGAAGTAATATTAGCTAAATATAAAAATGAATACATTGGATTTATGTTATTTTTTTATAATTTTTCTACATTTCTTGGGAAACCAGGAATATATTTAGAAGATTTATATATAGAACCTAAATATAGAGGAAAAGGTTATGGAAAAGAAATGTTAACTAATCTTTTTAAGATAGCAAATAATAGGGGTTGTGGAAGAGTTGAATGGTCATGTTTAGATTGGAATAAACCATCACTAGAATTTTATAAGAAAATAGGAGCAAAATCTATGGATGAATGGATTACGTTAAGAATAGATGGAGAGACTTTAAAAAAATATAAATAAATATAATAAATTGGAAAAATTCAAATAAAAAAATCAGGGTAAAATATAACTCTGATTTTTTTATTTGAATATAATATTACAAATATTATTAATAAAATACTTTTTTTTCAAATGCTTCTATAGGTAATGGTCTAGAAAAAAAGAAACCTTGTAATAGATTAACATCAATTTTTTTTAAATATTCAAATTCCTCTTTTGTTTCAATCCCTTCACAAACAACTTTTATTTTAAGGGCTTTACACATATTTACTATCGCTTCTACTATTGCTTGATCCTTTTTATTTGTATCAATATTTTTAATAAAAGATCTGTCAATTTTTAAATAATCTATTGGGAAATTATTTAAATATGCTAATGATGAATATCCTGTTCCAAAATCATCTATAGCAATATTAAATCCTTTGTCTTTTAAGTTTTTTAAAACAAATTTACTTATTTCAATATTTTCCATAATTGTTGTTTCTGTTACTTCAAATGTTATTTTAGTAGTATCTATTTCATATAATATAATAGCTTCATCTAAAAACTCAATTAAATCCAAGTTATTAAATTGAATAGGAGATAAATTTATCGATACTGGAAATGTTATTTTATATTTTTCTTTCCATTTAATAATTTTTTTAAAAATATTATTCATAACTTGTTTTTCGACCATTGTAATAAAACGATTTTCTTCTAAAAGAGGAATAAATTCGCTTGGAGATATTATTCCATATTTTGATGAAATGAGTCTCATTAAAGCTTCGCAGTAAACGAACTTATTTTCTTTTACTGAAAAATATGGTTGGAAATATGCTATAAACTCTTTATTTTTAAATGCATCAAATATTATAGAATTAATTTCTATTTCTTTTTGAAGGCGAAGATTTACTTCATTATTAAATATTAAATAACCGTTATCTTTTGAATATTTTAAAGCAATTTCTAATTCGTCATATAAAGAATTAAAATCATATTTTCTATTATCTAAAAATTGTGTGATTCCAATTTTTAGATTTTCTTTTATAAATTTATTATTTATTTCAAAGGGATTAGAAAAAATATTTAATATTTTATTTGAAATGATTTTTATTTTATTTATATCAATTTTATCATAAAAAATTATAATTCTATTTTTTGAAATAAAAGAAACAGTAATATTATCTTCAAAAATACTAACTAGGTTATCATAAAATTCTTTTAAAAATTCATCTTTTTCATCAAAAATAATAGCATTAATAAATTTTATATTAAAAAGTGTAAATTTAAAATAATCTTTATTTAATAAATGGGAATCAATAATTTTTTTTAAAAAATCTAATGAAACATATTTATATTTATTATAATTATTTAAATTTTCTTTTATTCTTTCAATTTTATTAGTGTTTTTTAGCTGAATATCTATACTTAATCTTTTTTTAGTATTATTTTCATCTATAAAATCATATGAAATTGTATTAATAAAAAATTTATTATTATTTTTATCCATCACTTCATATGGTTCTGGGTGTTTAAAGAAACTATTATATTTATTAAAAGAATTTAGGAAAATATTTTTACATTCCTCTGTGGAAAGATATTTTGTTTCTGCACTTAATTTAGTAAAATATGCTCCTATTAATTCTGAAGGTAAATAATTATAAAGCTCACAAAATTTTTCATTGACTTCTATGATAATTCCTTGTTCATTAATAATAGAATATGGTAGTTCTAAAATATTTAAGAAATTAATTAAATCATTAATATACATAACCATTCTCCTAAATTAAAATATATAATTCTATTTTATTTATTTTAACACTATTTTCTCCTTAAGTAAAGAAATCTATTTAACTATTATTTCTCACAATTATTTTACAAGATTAATTAATTTTATTTAAAAACAACTTATAAAACACGTGACATTTAGTCTATTTTTATATATAATAATAAATATATTTATTTTTTAATTATTATTTATGAATTAGGGGAGATTATAAATGAATAAAGGGAAAAACTCATTATTTAGTATTGTAGGAATATTACTATTTTTTTTATTGCGATTTGCAAGTAATGAGATAAATATAAATCATGGTTTTTATAAGTTGAAAACTTGGTATACAGAAGAAGGGAAAAAAGTAGATATTCCACTGATACGAGATATTAATGGAGGAGAAATAACCTTAAAGACTAGCTTTAAAAAAAAAGAAGGTGAGTATTTATTAGTTTTTCCTATTATATCTAGTAATTATACAGAAGTTTATTTAAATGGAAAATTATTAAAAAAAATTGGTTATAATAAAAATATTTTGATGGATACATTTTTAATGCCTCAAGGAATTTTACTTCCAAAATTAAAAGAAAGTAATAATCTAGAAGTAAAAATATTTTCATTAGGTAATGCAGGAATTAATATATCTCCTTTTTTATTACCAGTTAACAAATTTTATTATTATAATATAATATATTTTTTTAATTATTATTTGATTTCAATAATGAATGGAGTATTATTATTTACGATAGTTATTTTTTCTTTTTTTCTTTTTTCAAAAAATAAAAATAAAAGTAAAAAGGATGTTTATTTTTTTATTTCAATTATATTACTTTATATTTTTACTAGAGATATCTATTATTCACCATATATAAATCGAGATACATATTTTATTATAAAAAAAATAGTTTATATATCTTTAATGAGTTCTTTATTTATATTTTTACAAAGTCATAATAATAAGAGTTTATTAAAAAAGTTTTTTCAATGTATTTTATTAATTCCAATAATATTTTTTATGTTTTCAAAAAATTATCTTATGTTATATAATTATTTTAATGAATTTATACCTATTGGAATAGTTACAATGTTTTATATTATATATTTAAATAGAAAAAATAATAAAATAAATATTATATTTACTTTTCTTCTTTTGACAGCACTTAATGATTACTTTATACATTATTTTCCTATAATGGAGCATAGATTTTTATTTTCATACGGATTATTATCTTATTCTATTTTTGTCGTTCTTATTGTAATTGATGAGATAAAATATTTAAATTTAAAATTATCTTATTTTCAAACAAAAGCAATTACTGACCCATTAACGGGTATTTATAATAGGGAATATTTAGATAAAATTTCTCTTACAAATAATGATTATTTAGTATTTATAGATATAAATGATTTGAAAATAATTAATGATAAATATGGACATAATATTGGTGATTTAATAATAGTACATATTATTGATAGCATAAAAAAATATTTAAATAAAAATGAGTGTATTATACGATATGGTGGCGATGAATTTATTGTAGTTATGAAAAATAGTAAAAAAACAATGATAAAAATAATATTCAAAAGTATACAAGAAGAAATCAAAAAATTTACGATACCTCTTTCTATTTCTTATGGTATAGTTAAATTTGAAAAAAATATAAAACATACTATTGATAAAGCAGATAAAATAATGTATATAATGAAAACAAATATGAAAAATAAAAAGGTATAATATATTGATATTACTTGACAAAATAGCGTATAAATTTTATAATAAAACGAGTATTTTAAATTGCTTTTCACTTTAATTAAGTGGAGAGCATTTTTTTACGATAAAGTGTTAAGGAGTGTAAAAATGTCTGAAAAAATGGAAATGAATAGTATAATAAAAATGGTAAATTATTATTCTGGATTAGCGAAACAAAGAGAGCTTACTGAAATTGAAAAACAAGATAGAGAGAAATATAGAAAAATTTATTTAGAAAAATTTAGAGCACAAGTAAGAGGGCACCTTGATAGTATAAAAATAGTAAATGAAAATGAAATAAACTAATTGGGAGGATATAAATGATAAAAACCATTGTAAAAGATATTTATAAAAATAAAGAAAGTTTTATGAATAAAGAAATAGAATTATCAGGTTGGATAAAAAAAATTAGAGATTCTAAGAATTTTGGATTTATTGAATTAAATGATGGTAGCTTTTTTAAAGGAATACAAATAGTTTTTGAAAGAAATATAATAGAAAATTATGATGAAATAGCAAAATTGAGTATAATATCTTCAATAATTGTAGAAGGAAAACTTGTAAAATCAGAAGGAAAAGGTCAAGATTTTGAAATAAAAGCTAAAAATATTAAAGTAATACAAAAAGCAGATCTTGAGTACCCATTACAAAATAAAAGACATAGCTTTGAATTTCTTAGAGAAATTGCACATCTTAGACCGAGAACAAATACTTTTTCTGCGGTATTTAGAGTGAGATCATTATTAGCACATGCAATACATAGTTTTTTTCAAGAAAAAAACTTTGTATATGTACATACTCCAATAATTACAGGTAGTGATTGTGAAGGTGCTGGAGAAATGTTCAGGGTAACAACATTTGATTTGAATAATATACCTAAAAATGATAAAGGAGAAATTGATTATAAAGAGGATTTCTTTGGAAAAGAGACAAATTTAACAGTAAGTGGACAATTAAATGTAGAAACATATTGTATGGCCTTTAGAAATGTATATACTTTTGGGCCTACATTTAGAGCAGAAAATTCAAATACTGCTAGACATGCTGCAGAATTTTGGATGATAGAACCAGAAATGGCTTTTGCAAATCTTGATTTAAATATGGATGTAGCAGAAGAAATGATAAAATATGTGATAAAATATCTTCTTGAAAACGCAAAAGAAGAGATGGAATTTTTTAATAAATTTATTGAGAAAGGACTTTTAGATAAATTAAATAATATATTAAATAATGAATTTTCAAGAGTTACTTACACTGAAGCAATAGATATATTATTAAATAGTAAAAAAGAATTTGATTATAAAGTAGAATGGGGAATTGATTTGCAAACAGAACATGAAAGATATCTTGCGGAAGAATATTTTAAAAAACCTGTATTTGTAATTGATTATCCAAAAGAAATAAAAGCTTTCTATATGAAATTGAATGAAGATGGTAAAACTGTAAGAGCTATGGATTTATTAGCACCTGGAATAGGAGAAATAATAGGGGGAAGCCAAAGAGAGGATTCATTAGAGATATTAGAAAAAAGAATGGCTGAAAATGGTTTAAAAGAAGAAGATTATAAATTTTATACTGATCTAAGAAAATATGGTTCTGTACCACATTCAGGATTTGGATTAGGATTTGAAAGAATGGTTATGTATGTAACTGGTATGTCAAATATACGAGATGTAATACCATTTCCAAGAACGCCTAAAAATGCAGATTATTAATTTAAAAAAATTAACTTTGATTTTTTGGTTTGTTATTTACACATTAAACTTTTCAGCAAATGCTAAAATAACTTTTATAAGTACAGATCCACCAGGAAATCCATTTTGAGATAAAGTGATAAAATATATGAAAATTACAGCAGAACAACTTGAAATGGATTTAAAAATACTTTATCCTGATAAAACTGGGAGAACAATAATAAAAGAGTTAGCAATTAATGAAATTGAAAATGATAAACCAGATTATTTAATTTTACCTTTTTTAGTAAATATTTCAAAAGAAATATTAGACTGTGCAGAAAAAAACAAAGTGTATACTTTTGCATTTAATAGTGATATTCCTGAAAGAGATAAAAATGTAATAGGTAAAGTAGGAGAGAAATATAAGTATTGGATAGGACATATATATCCAGATGATGAATATGCTGGATATATATTAGCAAAAGAGCTTATTAATGAAGCAAAAAAAAGAAATTATGATAAAAAAATAAATATAATAGGACTAAGTGGTTCTTTTGATAGTTCTGTAGCAAATAATCGAAATAAAGGATTGAAAAAAGCTGTAAGGGAAGAAAATAATACAATAATAAATCAAATTTTTTATACTAATTGGAAATACAGTGAAGCATATTTAAAAACATCAATCTTAATTAATAGATATCCAGAAACAAACATAATATGGGGAGCAGGTGATTTTATTGCATTAGGAGGATATAATTCAATAAAAAAAATTAATCCTAAAAAGATAAATAATATTATTTTTGGTGGAATTGATTGGAGTAATATTGGATTAGAAGCTACAGATACTGGTATTTTTACAACAACCGTAGGAGGTCATTTTTTCGAAGGAGTATTAGTCTTAATTATGATAAAAGATCATTCTATGGGGATAGATATAGGGAAATTTCCCATAAAAACAAAAATGAAAATAATAACTAAAGAAAATATAAATTATTATAGAGAATTAATATCATATGATAATTTTAAAAAATTAAATATTAAAAAATTATCAAAATATTATAATCCGAAACTTAAAGAATATAATTTTGATATAATAGAAGTATTGAAAAACAAAAAAAATTATTTTAAAAAATGATATATATTTTAATTCTATTTAGATTAATAAAATCAACGAACAAAATATTTTTTTGAAATATTTTATAGAAAAGGTTGTTTTTAAATTTTTTATAGAGTAATATATATACAAGACGGCTTCACATATAACAAATAATAGCTTTTTTAAGATTAATAGTTTGTAAATGTTGTAGTTGTATTTTATGTATTAAAAATTAAAGATTAGAAAAATTATTGTATTAATGAAAATTTTTTTTAAGAATTAAACCATTTAATTGTTAGTGTAGTATTTTGTAATAAAAGAAATAAAAATAAGTATTGTATTTTAAAGAAAAGAGTAGTATTCTTAAGTAAGAAGTAAGAAGTAAGAAGTAAGAAGTAAGAAGTAAGAAGTAAGAATAAAATATTTAGGAAGAATCACTGAAGGAGTTTTGTATCGAAATTGAAACAAATGAATTAGTGAAGCCGTTTTAGGAGAGAATAAAATTCTCTCCTGTTTTTTTATATATTAAAAATAGTGCTAATTCGTGCACTATTTTTCTTTTAATATTCTAGTTGAATTAAGTATGGCAAGTAAAGCAACACCGACATCAGCAAATATAGCAAACCACATATTTGCAACTCCAAATAAACTTAAAATTAATACTAAAATTTTTGTTGAAAGAGCAAATATTATGTTTTGAAGTATTATATTTTTAGTAAATTTTGATATTTTTATAGCTTCAATAATTTTATATGGATTATCATCCATTAACACTATATCAGCAGAAGCAATAGCAGCATCAGAACCTATTCCGCCCATAGCAATACCTACATCAGACATAGCAAGTACAGGAGCATCATTTATACCATCACCAACAAAAGCTACTTTATTTTTTTTATTTTTAATTTCTTTAAATATTTTTGCTTTTTCATGAGGAAGTAAGTCAGCGTAATATTTATCTATACTTAATTTAGTGCTTACATAGTTAGCAACTTTTTCTGAATCACCAGTTAACATTATAGTAGAGATATTATTAGATTTTAATGATTTTATAGTATTAAATGATTCGGTTTTTATAATATCATCAATAATTATGTAACCTTGAAATTCATTATTAATTGCAGTGTAAATTATTGTTCCGTTTTTATTTATTTTAGGAATTGAGACATTGTATTTTTGCATTAGTTTTTTATTTCCAACTAATACACTTTTATTAAATATTTTTGCACTTATTCCATATCCAGCTATTTCTTGATGTTTTTGAATTTTATTTATATCGATTTTTTTGTTATACTTTTTTATTATTGCTTCAGCAATTGGATGATTTGAATAATTTTCAGCATAAGCTGTAATTTCTAAGATATCGCCAGTTATTTCAACTACTTTAAATTCTCCTTTTGTAAGAGTCCCAGTTTTATCAAAAATTATTGTATCAAGTTCGGATAATAACTCTAAATAGTTTCCACCTTTTATTAAAACTCCATTTTTAGAATTTCTACCTATTCCTGCAAAAAATCCAAGTGGAATTGATACTACAAGAGCACAAGGACAAGATACAACTAAAAATATAAGAGCTCTATAAAACCATGTTGAAAAGTTACCCAAAAATAAAGGAATAATAAATGCAATAACTAAAGCTGAATAAACTATAAAAGGAGTATAATATTTTGCAAATTTTGTAATAAATTTTTCAGTTTTTGCTTTTTTACTAGCAGCATCTTCTACAAGCTCCAAGATTTTAGCTATGGTAGAATCAGTAAACATTTTTTTAATTTTTATTTTTACAGTACGGTCAGTATTTATAAATCCGCTTAGTACGTTGTCACCTGTTTTTAAATATTTTTTTACGTATTCTCCTGTAAGAGATGAAGTATCAAAATAACTTTTTCCTTCTATTATTTCACCATCAGCTGGTATAGTTTCACCATTTTTTACTATTATAATATCGCTTATTTTGAGCTCTTCAGGCGAAACTTTTATTATTGTTTCATTTTTAAATAGATTAGCATAAGTCGCTTTTATATTAAGTAGATCTTGAATAGATTTTCTAGATGAATTTACAGCTAAATCTTGCATGAATTCTCCAATTTGATAAAATAGCATTACTCCCGCAGCTTCAGGATATTCTTTTATTGAAAATGCACCGAGAGTGGCTATAGTCATTAAAAAATTTTCATCCATAAAGTCGCCTTTTTGTATATTTTTAATTGATTTAATAATAATGGGATATCCTGATATTATATAGGACAAAATAATAAATATTATTTTAAAATTGTTATTAATAAAAAATGAACTAATAAATAGAGTGGTTGACAGTATTAATAAAATAAGCTTTTTTTTATTTGAAGTATTCACATTATTGTTTGCTTCATTTAGATAAAAAACGTCTACTCCATCCTCTATAGTGTCAACAATATTTTTTATTTTTTCTAAAATTTTTTCTCTTTTATAAATATTTTTAAAAGAGATTTTCAATATTTGAGTTGAAAAATTATATTCTGCACTTTCAAGCTCAGGCATTTTTTTAATATTATTTTCTATTTTTGTAGCACAGCTGCTACAAAAGAGATTTTTTAACATTACTTTTTCATTAATTATCATTTTTCCTCCTTAAAAACATATGAATAATTGTTCATATATAATATTATACTAGATGATATTTTATCAGTCAATATTAAAATAAAATAAATTCACAAAAATTTCATAAAATTATGGTAATATAGTATAAATAAAAGTTAAAAATATATTAAAGTATAGTGATATTTGTCATAGAAAAAATAACTTGAAATTTATATTAATTTATTTAGAGAAATAGTAAATTAAAAAAATTAATAAATATTAGTTTTAATTAAAGTGGATAAATTAGACTTATAAGAGGTGAAAATATATGAAAAAAATTCTTTTAGTAGAAGATGAAAAAAAAATAAGATGGCTTCTAAAAGATTATCTTGAAGAAAATGATTATGAAGTAGATGAAGCTGAAAATGGTGAAGATGCTTTTGATATGTTTTATAATACTAAATATGATTTAATAATTACAGATATAATGATGCCCAAAATGGATGGTATAGATTTAGTTAAAGAAATAAGAATGTTCTCAAAAATTCCGATAATAATGTTAACTGCAAAAACAACTGATGAAGATGAATTAACAGGTCTTAATTATGGTGCAGATGATTATATAAGAAAACCATTTAATCCAGATGTTCTTTTAAAACGAGTAGAAGTTCTTTTAAAAAGAATCTATCCAGAAGAGCATAAAATAATAGATGGTAATATAGAGCTTGATTTAGATAAAAGAATACTTAAATACAAAGAAAATGTCTTAGATTTTTCTAAAAAAGAATTTGAACTTTTATTTACGTTTATAAAAAATAAAAATATTGTTTTATCAAGGCAAAGATTATTAGATATAATATGGGGATATGATTATGAGGGGGATATACGTACTGTAGACACACATATAAAAACCATAAGAAAAAAAATAGGAAATATAATTAAAACTGTGCATGGAGTTGGATATAAATATGAAGGTGAGATAAATGAAATTAAATAAAAAAATAGGTTTAATTGTAAGTAGTGTAATGTTTATAGTTTTTATAATTTTATTTTTTGTAGCTAGACATATTGCAATTCCTACATATATAACATATAAGAAAGCTCAAATAAAAGAAGTAAGAAAACTTATTGAAAAAGGAGAAAATGTAAAATTACTTCAAGAAAAGTATTTAGTAGGAATAATTCAAGTTAATTTAAAAGAAAAAAAAACTAATGAGCTAAAAGAACAGTTAAAAAAAAGAATAAATGAAAAATTTAAAAATATTAGAGAAAGACCGCCAATACCACCAGAAATAGAGCAGGCCTTTTTAGAATTTCAACATAGCAATAAAATAAATGAAAAGTTTTATTTGAAAGAAATAAGGACAAAACAGCTTAATGCAAATATTTTACTTTATAAATATGTCAAAAAAAATGGAGAAGCAATATTTATATCAGCAATACTTACACGATTAGATGAAATTTTTGGAATAATCACTCTTTTTTCATTGATAATGTTTATAGTGATATATTTAGTAGTAATTATAGTAATAAATATATTAGTATCTAAAAAATTGATAAATCCAATTATAAAAATAAAAAATATAACGTATAAAATGGCAGAGCTTGATTTTAAAGAAAAGATTGATATAAATAGTAAGGATGAATTAGAGGAACTTGCAAAAAGTATAAATTTTTTATCAGAAGAACTTGAATTAAATATAAATAAATTGAAAGCTGATATTAAGAAAAAAGAAAAAATAAATGAAATTCAAAAAAGATTTTATTCAAATATGAGCCATGAATTAAAAACACCATTAGCTATAATTCAAGGTTATTCTAAAGGATTAAAAGATAATATAAAACCTCAAAAAAGAGATTTTTATTATGAAGTTATTCAAGAAGAAATAGAAAAAATGGTATCAATAATTAATAATCTTATTAATATAAATAAAATAGATATAGAAGAGATAAATAAAGAAAAAATAGAAATAAAAGAATTTATTATAAATGTTTTAGAAAAATATAATTTAGATATAGAAGAAAAAAATGTGAAGTTAGATTTAAAATTAATTGATAAGTCGGTGTTAGCTGATAAAAAAGGAATAAAATCTGTTGTAGATAATATATTGTCAAATGCATTTGTATATGTAAAAGAAAATGGAAAAATAAAAATCAATGTTGAAGAATTTGGAGAAAATACAATAAAAATTTCAATATTTAATGAAGGTAAAAATATACCAGAAGAAAGTTTAGATTATATTTGGCGACCTTTTTATAGAGCTGATGACTTGGAGGAAAGAAAGTATGGTGGAACAGGGCTTGGATTAGCTATAACAAGTGGGATATTAAAAAATCATAATTCAGATTTTGGAGTAATTAATAAAAAAAATGGAGTAGAATTTTACTTTACACTAGAAAAAGCTATAAAAGATAATTAAAAAAATTTAATTATGAAAAACACTGCAACAATAAATTTATTATTTGTTGTTGCAGTGAAAATAAAATTTTACTATAAATTTATACTTATTTTATAATATATTCTATATCTTTTACTATTTTTCTAGTGGTATCTATTTTATTCATTGTATAAAGATGAATTCCATCTATACCCCAGGCAACTAAATCAATTATCTGCTCAGTAGCATAAGCGATTCCAGCTTCTTTTAATGCTTCAGGATTATGCTCATATTTATCAAGAATTCTTTTAAATTTTGGACTAATAGAACAATGTGATAATGAAAAAATTCTTTTCATTTGTTTTGCATTTGTTACAGGGATAATACCAGCAGCAAAAGGAACATTGATTCCTAATTTATCAGTTTTTTCTTTAAATCTATATAGTATCTCATTATCTAAAAATATTTGAGAAATAAGAAATTCTGCTCCTAAATCAACTTTTCTTTTTAAATTAAATAAATCCATAAGATCATTTGTTTCAAAATGTCCTTCAGGATAATATGCTCCTCCAAGAGAAAAATCCATATTTTTATTTTTTATATATGTAATAAGATCGCTAGCATAATTAAAATCACCTTTTATGGGCTCTCTATCTATTGGATGATCACCACGCAATGCTAAAATATTTTCAATGTTATTTTCTTTTAATTTATATAATATATCGTCTATTTCATTTTTTTTTGCCTCAATACATGTAAGATGAGCAAGAGATTCAATATTATATTTATTTTTTATTCTTGAAGCAATTTCTACAGTCCGTCCTCTAGTACTTCCACCAGCACCATAAGTTACACTTATAAAATCAGGGTTAAATTTTGATAATTCGTCAATTGTATTATAAATAGTATCAATAGGATGTTTACTATTTGGTGGAAATATTTCAAATGAGAATACAGGTTTTTTACTTTCTTTTTTTTGCATATATATGTCTTTTATTTTCATAATCCCTCCTAAAAAAAATACTTCTTTCAAAGTAGAAAGAAGTAGTATAAACTATATCTCTCATCTTTGAATTATTGATTTAATTTTATTAAATCAATTAATTCACGGAATTAGCACCACACATTAAAGTAGGTTGCTGAAGTTTCTTAGGGCCGTTCCCTCCACTTCTCTTGATAAGTTGTATTATTTTATTAAGACTAATTTTACACTAAATTATATATAAAGTAAAATATATTATATATATTTAATCTATATAATTTTTTAAAGTATTAATTAAGTAATTTTTTATTTTTTCTCGAAGTTCAAGAGGTTCTAATATTATAACTTCAGATAAAAACTGTCTAAAATATAGAAAAGCTTTTTCTGTAGAGGCTTCGAATTCGAAAATATCATTATTTTTACTTAAAAGTTTTGGTCTATGTACTGTATACGTTTTTAAAAGACTTTCACCTTCTTTTGTAAGTTTTATTTTTACTATTTTTCCATGTGATAAAAATGGATCAAAATTTTTTCTAATAGAATCAATATATTTTTTATCACGTCTTAATACTTTTTCAGAGAGTTCAGATATAAAATCTATATTTTTTAATTTATAATTTTTATATTCTTTCGAAGTACAGCAGTAACAAAACAGATAATTTTCTTCACCTTGTTCATCACGTTTGATAAAATAGGGCTCAATTATTTTTATTTTTTTCTTATATTTAATTTTAATTTTATTTTTATTTTCAATAGCTAAAATAATTTTTTGTACTAAATCAGAAAAAACAAAAAGTTCGCGTTTATATTTAAAATTGGAACAATAATATTTAAATAATTCTCTAAAAAATTCTGCTTCTACCGCTACTTTATTTATTCGTAATATATTATAATAAATTTCTTTATTTTTTAGATTTAAGTCAAATTGAATAATTTTTCTAAGTGATTTTCCTTGAGATTTTAATAAATCTTCATTTTCACGTTTATATTTATATTTATCTAAAATAAAATTACAGAGTTTATTGTTATTTATGCCAAAATCTTCTATATCATTTTTAATAAGTCTGTATATATCTTCGGGAACAGTTACTCTAATTTTTTTCATTTTTTACCTCTTAATTATATATTAAATAAAGCAATCAAAAGTTAACTTTATATCTTAAATGCAAGTATTGTGATATCATCTCTTTGAGAAGTATCTTTCATAAAAGTAGATAATTCTTGTAAAATTAATGTTTTTTGAACTGCTAAATCTTTATCGGCTATATTTAAAATAAGATTTTCAAATCTATTTATACCATACTTTTCATTTTTATTATTATTTTGATCTACAAAGCCATCGCTAAACATATATATAATATCATTTTTTATTACTTCAAATTCAATCGTATTAAATATTTTTTCATTTTTTCTATGGACCCCACCAATTGAGAATTTATTACCCTTTATCTCTTTTAGCTTCCAAGTGTTATTTTCCTTTCTCAAAATATAAATATTTCTTTTAGCACCAGAAAAATATATTTTATTTTGATAAAGAGTAACTATAGCTGTTTCCATACCATCTATTTGCTCAAATTTTTTATTTGTATTGTTATGTTTAAGATATTTTTTAAAATCATTATCAAGTTGTTTTAATATTTTAGATGGATTAAGAAGTAAGTTATTGATTAATAACTTATCTAATAAAATAGAGCCAATCATCGATAAGAATGCACCAGGAACCCCATGACCAGTGCAATCAGATACTATAAATACTTTTTTCTCCTCAATTTCTTTTAACCAATAAAAATCACCGGAAATCACATCTTTTGGTAAATAAATAAGCATGGAATCTTTTGTAAATTTTATGATATCAGATTCTTTAGGCAAAACATTTTCTTGAATTTTTTTAGAATAATTTATACTATCAGTAAGTTTTTTATTTTTTTCATCAAGTGATAGAGTTCGTTCAAAAACTTTTCGTTCAAGAGTTCTATTTAATTTGTTTAATTTTTCATATATAATAGAATTTTTAATAGATACAGCTAATTGTGATGATATCATTTTAAGTATTTCTATTTGAATATTTGATACTTTATTTACTACAACATTGTTTTCTAAATAGACTAATCCTATTAATTCACCTTCATTAATTAAAGGTATACATAAAAGAAATTTTACTAAATTTTCTTTTATATAGCTATCAATGACAAAATCAAATTCGTTATTATCTTCATTAAAAACAAATAAATTTTTAGTTTTTAATACATAATTTATTATATCATAAGATATATTTTCTTCTAATTTTTCTTTTAATGGTATTGAGATAAGTTCAATATCTGAATAATTAATATCTATTTTAGCTTCTATATAAAATTCATTATTTCTTTTTATTAAAATATATCCTTTTTCTGTCCCAATAGTTTCAATAAGGTATTTCATTATATTTTCTAATAATTTAGAAAATATAATTTCAGAAGAAAAAAGTTTAGATATTTTAAGTAAAAAATCAATATCAAGCGTATCATTGTTAAAAGAGACTGTATTCATAGTTGTGTTTAATTCAATATTATCATAGTGCTCTTTTAAAAAAGTTTGATTAAATCTTCTTTCTAATAACTCAATTTTATTATTTAACTCAATTTTGTCATAATTATAAAAACTATCTTTTAAATAAATATCACTAATTCTATAATGTTTATTTTCAAAGTAATAATTAGCTATAAGTTCGTTTATAATAGCAATATCTAAGATGTTTTCACTATGATTTACATGGAATAGAGCCTCCTCATAGATATCTTTAGCATTTTTATTATTAGTATAGTTGTAATATTCAGCCTTAACTATTAGATATTTATGTAAATAATTATCTGTAGAATTTTTAGCATAAATTGATAATTGTTTTAAATATTTTTTAATTTTTTTATGAATAACACTATTTTTTATATTAGTTTTATAGGCTCTAAGATGAATTAAAGATGAAAAATAATAAAACATAGGATAATTCATACTAGCCATATTACTGTCTAAATATTTTTCAGCTAAATTAATATTTGTTAAAGCTTTTTTATAATCTTCAAATAGATAATTGACTACAGCAAGATGATAATAAACAAAATATATAGCAATTTTATCATTTTCTATTTCAGAACCTTTTAAAATATCAAACATTTTTTTATTGAATTCATCATATGATATTATATTCAATAAATATTTTGTAGTTATTAAAAAAATTGTAGAATAAATTTTTTGTTTGATTTGATTAAGTTTTGATGTTTTTTCTGTTATATCGCTAAAATAAATAATAGCTTTATTAATATTTCCTCTAGAAAAAAATTCATATTCACCTCGTAAAAATATTGACCAAGCAGCATATTCCAAATCTCCAGTTTCTAAAGAAATTTTATAAATATCATCGATTAATTTAAGGTTTTTAATGCTATTTTCTTTCCAATGAAGAATAAAATTTGTATTATAAAAAATAACTCTTCCTTTGTAATCTGAATAATTATTATTTTTAATTAAGTTTAATGCAAGTTTTCCAAGCTTATATCCGATATCATAATTATTAAATAGACCTATTAATAATAGACCAAATAATGAAAATGCTTCAGGAGCACTACTAGAGTTACCGTATTTTAAAGTAAGTTCAATTTGAGTAAGAACTAAAAGAATAAAAAGATTTGGGTTAGCAACATATGCAGTTCCTAATATGTTAGAAGTAATTCTTAAAATTATTTTAATTTTATTATCATTTACTGGTTTTCTATGAAGTAAATTATTGAAATCTTGTTTTTTAATCCTATTCTGTAATATTAATAATTTAGTAATTATAGTTATTTTTAAAGGGTTTTTAGATAAATTTATCCCAAATTTTTCTAAAAATTTTAAAGCAATTTCAAGTGCTTTATTATATTCATTAACAGCTATTAGATAATCAATATATATTTCATATGCAGATAATTTTTTGGTGAAATCGTCGGTATAAGCATCTATTATATTAAATATTTTTACAAGTTCATTGTATTTTTTTGTATAATATAATGTTTCAATATATTTAGTATAAAATTTTTCTAATAATTCACTATCGCTTTTTATGTTATATATATTCAAATTGTTATAAAAAAAATTAAAATATATATATGCTTGATCAAAAGCTAATGACTTAATTGCTCTTTCTCCAGCAAGATAATTATAATATAAAATATTTTTTATTTTTTTATCTTCTTTTATAATATTAAAACATTTATTATAATGAAAAACTATATCAAAAATAATATTTTCATTATGAATATCAAAATTATTTATTAAATATTCAGCAATTTGAAGATGCTTTTCTAATAAATCATTTTCAGACATAGCATCAATTATAGCTTGCTCTATTTTATCGTGAGAAAATTTAAAAATATTATTAAACTGATTTACATTTATTAAAATAATAAATTTTTCTTTAATTAAAAAATTCATTATTTCTTGAAGTTCATTTTCATGTATATTTGTTAAAGCTTTTAAGCTGTTAAATTCAAATTCATTTCCAAGGGCAGCACAGTATTTTAAGATTTCAAAATATTTTTTATTTAATCTATTCATTTTTTTATATAAAATTTTCAAAATATTTTCTGTAATACTTTTTTTTGTTATATTTTCAAGATTATATTCCCATTCATATTTATCATAATTAAAATATATATCGTTTTCATTATAAAGTGAAATAATAAATTCCTTTAAAAAAAATGGGTTCCCTTCAGTTTTTTCATATAATATTTTAGAAAGTTGATTTTTTTTATCTTTATTTGAGGTATATATATTATCAGAAATAAATTCGTAGATGTTATTTTTTTTCAATTTATCTAACTTGATT
This sequence comes from Hypnocyclicus thermotrophus, assembly GCF_004365575.1. Taxonomy (NCBI): domain Bacteria; kingdom Fusobacteriati; phylum Fusobacteriota; class Fusobacteriia; order Fusobacteriales; family Fusobacteriaceae; genus Hypnocyclicus; species Hypnocyclicus thermotrophus. Next base: position 405,036 of record NZ_SOBG01000001.1, on the reverse strand, counting down.
TCTTTTATATTTAAATTATATTTATTAATGTTATTTAAAATAATATTCAAATAATGAATAGAATTTACTTCATTATTTCTATAACTTCCTATAAATAATAGATTTTTGTTGATTTCAGTTATTAGAATTTCTATAAAATTTAACGAAGCAGCATCTGCCCATTGTAAATCATCTAAAAAAATAATTAATTTTAAATTAAAGTTAGTAATAATATCAATAAATTTTTTTAATATGTATTTCAAAATATTGTTTTTATCAATCTTAGTATCTTCATTTATTCTTGTTGGTATATCAAAAGTTTTAGAAAGTTCAGGTAAAATTTCAATTAAATAGTTTAAATTATCTCCAAGTTCTTTTTTTAATGAAATTGTTAAATTATTAAATTGTTCTTGATCTAATTTGGATAAATCAATTAATAATTTCTTTAATATTTGAGTAATAGCAAAATAGGGTATATTTTTTTTAAATTGCTCAAATTTACCTGTTAATATAAAAGTATCTTTTTTTAAAGATTTAGATAAAACATTATTAATAAGAGAAGTTTTTCCACTCCCTGATTCACCAAGAACAAAAATAGTAGAAGAAGTGTTTTCTAGTTTTTTAATACTATTTAATAATAAATTTATTTCTTTTTCTCGACCATATATTTTATTTTTAATAATTAATTTATCACTGTAATCATTTTTAGCTATTATAAATTCTTTGATAGTATTTTTGTCAAAATATTCTAAACATTTTTTTAAATCAAAAAGAAGACCATTAGCAGATTGATATCTATCTTCAGGCATTTTATTTAATAGTTTCATTACTATATCTGATAATACTTTTGGAATTTTAGGATTTATTTTTCGTAATTCTTCAGGTTTTTTAGCAATGTGCCAGTGAATCATTTCAAGAGGATTATCAGTTTCAAAAGGTAACTTTCCAGTAAGCAATTCATAAAATGTAATTCCTAAAGAGTATAAATCAGTGGTATAACTTATTTCTCTATCTATTTTACCAGTTTGTTCAGGTGAAATATAAGCTAAAGTACCTTCAATAACATTTTCGATATTTAGATATTTATTGGAAATATTTCTTTCAGAAATTCCAAAGTCAATTATTTTTACTGTATTATCAATTTTATTCCATAAAATATTAGAAGGATTTATATTTTTATGAATTATCTCTTGATTATGTAATTTAGAAATAATTTTTGTTATATCAATTAAAATAGATAAAATTATTTTTAGAGAATAAGAAGAAAGATTTTTTATTGGTTCACCATTAAAATATTCTTCAATAATAGCATAAGAATTTTTATATTTTATTAAATCATAATATTTGATAATTCCTTCAATATTTAAAAATTTTCCAATATTATATTCATATAGAAATTTATCAATATCATATTTTGTAGGATATTCTTTATTTAAAATTTTTATTATTTTTTTTTCATTAGATGTTTTATCAAATATAGAGTATATTAAAGTTTTATTACTTTCATATATCTTTTTGTCAAGAATGTAGTTTTCCATAAAAATCCTCCTAATATTCTTCTATTTTAACTTTATAATTATACCAAAATTAAATAATATTTTCAATTTTAAATCACTTACAATTAATTTAAGTTTTTTAAACTAAATAATTAAATATACCGATATAAATTTTAGAGTAATAGATATTACTTACAAAACTAATAGTATTAAAAAATTCTTTACATTTTAATTTTATGTAATTGAATATTTTAAACAATGAAAGGGGATTTAAATGAAGAAATATGATGTGATTATTATAGGTGGTGGACCAAGCGGTCTTAGTGTAGGAAGTGAACTTTCTAAACTAGGTAATAAAATAGCTATAATTGAAAAAAATATTGTAGGAAAAACAAATCGTTCATGGCTTATACCTGGGAATGTAATAAGTAAGCTTGATAAAGATTTACAAAAGTATGCATATAATGGAGTAAAAAGATTTTTAGAGTATACCCCACATCTAGAAATAAAATGGGATACAAATCCGCCTTGGGGAAATAAAAAATATAAGTGTTATCCTTTTATTGATCAGGCAGGATTATTAAATCATTTTAAAAACATTATTTTAGAAAATAATGGAGAATTATTTGAAAATTCTATATGTAGTGATTATATAATAAAAGATACTAATGTAGTTGTAGAAATAATTAATAAAAGTTATAGAAAAGAAAAAATAGAAGCAAAAATATTGATAGATGCTTCAGGCTATGACTCAATGATTGTAAAAAAAGAAAATATAAATAGAGATAATTATTATCATTGGTCAGTATATGGATATGATTTAGAATTTGATGATACTAGCAAATTAAAACACCCAGGAAATTTAGGGAATATGCAAATTGGTGATTATATGCTTTGGCAAGCATTTAAAGATAGTCCAATAGATAAAAATACTAATTTATTTCAATTTAGACCTATTATGGAGTATGAAGTATTAGATGAAAAAAGAGTTTTTGTATTCATTTTATTTTTTTCAAAAAATAAAGTAGATAAAAATACTATGAAGTATATATTTAATGCAATATTAAAGAATGAAAATTCTATAAAAGACTTTAAAAATGGAAAAATATTAAAAGTTAGATTTGGTTGGTACCCATCAAATGAAGTATCTCAAAAAATTTCGAAAAATAGATTAGCTTTTATTGGTGATGCTGGTTGTTGGACTATTCCTGCGGGATGGGGGATGTCTTTTATATTAAATAATTATAAAAATTATGCTTTTAAATTAAATAAACTAATAAAAAAAGATAAATTAAATAAAAAAAATCTTGATAAAATAGTTTCATTTAATCAAAGACAAAAATTTGAAATTGTTATGGATAAATTGGTATTACATTTTTTATCAAATGCTAAACCACAACTTATTGATAAATTCACTCAAACAATAGTAGACAATTTTAAAGGTAAAACTTTAGAAACTATGTTTTGTTTGGAGTTAGAAGAAAAAGAGGTATTTAAATTATTTTTAGTAATTATTAAAAAGTTTACTTTAAAAGAATTATTTTCTATATTTAATTCAAAAAAAGATTATTTTTTAGTGTTAAAAGTAATATTTTACTATATTTTATCATTTATATTTTCAATATTTACAGAGGATAATTTAGGTTTTCAATTTAAAAAATAAATTTTAAAAGGGGTTAAGATGAATTTAAAAAAATATTTAGCATATTTATATCAAAAATTATTTTATGTAAAAAATGTACATCATCCATTGAGTGTTTTTAAAAATAGAAAAAAAAGAGTTATAACGTTACCAAAATTTGATTCTTTTCAAAGAGACCAAGATGTTCAATGGTGGTATTGGACAGGTCATCTAAAAGGAGTAAATAGAAAGAGTAAAGAAGAAAGAGAGTTTGGGTTTGAAATAGTTTTTTTTGCTTTTAATAGTTTTATTTTTTTTAAAAATGAATTAGCACAAGCTGCTATTACAGATATAAAAGATAAAAATTTTTCTTATTATGAAGATGTAAAATTTTTATCTTTACCTAAAAAATTAAAAAACGGTTATAAATTTGATTTTAAAAACAAAAAAAATTGGTCAAAATGTAGTGGGGGAAATGGAGAAGATAAACTTAATTTTAAAATAGATAATTATTTAGTTAAATTAAAATTAAAATTAAAAGAAAAACCAGTTATCAGATATAATGGAAAAGCTTATGAATATACTTTTGGAGGCTATACCTATTATTATTCTAGAGAAAAAATGGAAACAAGTGGGATTATGGAAATAGATAATGAAATATATGATATTTATGGAATAACATGGTTTGATAGACAATTAGGTGAGTTGTATCAAGCTATTTTTAAAGGGTGGCAGTGGTTTGCATTATCATTAAAAAATGGAAATACAATTATGTTATTTGATTTTTTTAAAGAAAATAAAAATAATTATGGAAGTATAACTAAGAATAATAAAACTATAGAATTATTTAAAGAAGATTTTAATGTAAAAGTAATTAATGAATGGATAAGTAAAAAAACAAAAATAAAATATCCTAGTGGATGGCATATAAAGTTAAAAAACATGGATTATTATGTTTATCCTAAAATAAAAAATCAAGAATTAGCTTGTAAACATAAATTTTGGATTGGGCCTGAATATTGGGAAGGGGATTGTATTATTAAAAATATTAAAGATGAGTTCATAGGTGAAGCATATGTAGAATTAAATGGATTTGGACATAAATTAATCACTATAGATATAGATAATGATGGAAAGAGAAGTTTTGGATTTTAAATAAAATCTATGGTTATAGATAAAAAATAAATAAAATTAACATAAAATGAAAATAGTATTTAAATACACAAAAAAACTTGACTTTAAAACTAAAGAAATGTTATGATTAAGTATATTAATAAATTAGGAGATGATAATGTGAATGAAACTATAAAAACAATTAAAAACCATAGATCAATTAGAGAATATTTAAATAAGGATATTCCAAAAGAACATCTTGATGCAATTTTAGAAGCAGCTCAAGCAATGCCTACATCAATAAATGGCCAACAGGTTTCAGTTATTGTAGTAAAAGATAAAAATACAAAAGAAAAAATTGCTGAATTGGCTGGTGGACAACCATATATTGCAAAAGCACCTGTATTTTTAGTATTTGTAGCAGATTTTTATAAAACTTATTTAGCAGGTAAAAAAGCAGGTGAACCTCAAGTTATTCATGAAAGTATTGAAAGTACAGCAGTTGGGACATTTGATTCAGGACTTGCTATGGGGGCAGCAATAATTGCAGCAGAATCTTTAGGACTTGGAATAGTTCCTATAGGTGGAATTAGAAGAAATCCAGAAGAAATGATAAAACTTTTAGAATTACCTGAGTATACATATCCTTTAGTAGGATTATGTATAGGATATGCTGAAAATAACTCTAAACAAAAACCAAGATTACCAAAAGAAACATTTATTCATAATGAAAAATATCAAAAAGACAATTTAATTAAATATATTAGTGATTATGATAAAACAATGGAAATGTATTTAAAAGAAATAGGTCTTGAAAATGAAGAGAATTGGTCAAGTAGAACAGCAAGTATATATAAGCAAGTATATTTCCCTAATGTGTATCCTACAATGAAATCACAAGGATTTAAAAATGACAAATAATATAAAAACCACTAAATTATAATTGATTTAGTGGTTTTTTATTTAAATTAAGCTTTTCTATAGAATAATAGTCCTGACGCAAATACTAAAAGAGAAATTACAAGATATATTCCAATAGCAGGATTAGTTATCCCACCATATAATATGATTAATGCTCCAATAATTGCACAAATAGGTATTACAAATCGTTTGAAAAAATTTAATTCTTTAAATTCTTTTATATACCATATATAAAGTGATAAATATATTCCATAAACCATTACTATAGGAATTTCATCGAGTCCTATATATCTACCAAATAAATTATTTAAACTAGCATACCATAACCCTAGATATATAAGTGTTAAAATATTAGAAAAAATACCAGAATTTATAGGTGTATTTGTTTTAGGATTGATTTTAGATAAAATATTTGGTATAGGTCCTTGATTTCTTATAGCAAGTGAATAAGGGATTCTCATATTTGATAAAACAAGACCATTTAATGTACCAAGACAAGATATTACTACAAAAGCAGTTAATACAACAGAACCAATATTTCCAAATAACTGTGTAGTAGCAAGTCTAATAGCATTATCACCTTCATTTACGATAGTTCCAGTTTTTAAAACTCCAGCTATCCCTAAAAAATATGATATATACACAACAAATACTATAAATGTGCCTATTACAAGAGCTTTTGGTAAATTTATTTTTGAATCTTTTATTTCGTTGTTTATTGTAATAGCTATTATCCAGCCTTCATAAGCAAATGCTGTAGCAACAACTGCTGATGCAAGTGTTCCTCTACTACTTCCTACTTGATTTGCTGCTTCAATAAAATTAGATACTGTAACCCCATTAATAATTCCGCTAATTGTTCCAATTATTGCTACTGCAAATAAAGGTATTAGTTTAATTATAGTAGTAGTTACTTGCAATTTACCAGCTAAAATAGGTGCTGTCCAATTTATTATAGATATTATTGATAAATATATAAATGCTAAAATCCAAGTTTCTTTTGAGTTAACAGGATTACTACTTTTAAATAATATCATAGTATAAAGTGATGCGACCCATGCAAGTATTGCAGATAAAGGCGAAAAATAGATTATTCCTTTAAACCATCCTACAAGGTATCCAAATCTTGGACCATATGCTGCTTCTGAATAATCAACTAGACCATTTGATTTTTCTATTCTTTGAGCATACTCAGCAAAAACAAGTGCACCAAAAATCATTGAAAAAGCACCTATTCCCCATGCAATTAATGCATATATTAAATTTCCATTTGTAAGTTTTAGGATGTCATCAGCTTTGAAAAAAACTCCAGACCCAATTACAACTCCTACCACCATTGCAACAGCTGTTGCTAAACCATACTTCTTTTGTAACTGTTCCATAAAATCCTCCTTAAATTTCTGTTATGCTAATAATTATATTTTATTGTCGTTAAAAATGCAATATTTTTTTGTGATATTTATACTATTTATTAAGTACATTATTTTATATTGTTTAGTAATATATAGTTTAAATAACTCTTTATATAATTTAAAATAATAATAAAGAGAATATATAATTTAAAATAATAATAAAGAGAATTTATTTATAGCACAAAATATAGAAAAAAAATTGAATCTAAGCACAATATATGGTATTATTATTGTAACGATAATAAAAATGAAATAAATATAATTAAAGAAAGAGGGTAAGGTTATGGCTAAAATTGTGAAAAGAGATAACAGAGTATCAGAAGTAGACATTAAAGAAATAAGAGAAGCACTAGAATGGGCAAGTAAAGATCTAGAGATTAATTATTTAGAACTTGAAAGCCATATTCAAAGTATTTATACAGATACTATTACAACAAAAGATATACAAAATTCTCTTATAACACAAGCTCTTGCAATGACTACAGTTGATGAGCCAGATTGGAAAAAATTAGCAGCAAGACTTTTATTAATGGAAATATATAAAGAATCTAATAGAAAAATAAAAGAAAAGGGATATTATGATTATGTAAATTTTGTAAATAATGCGATAGAAAAAGGTTTATATAGTGATGAAATAAAAAAAATATATAGTGACGAAGAATTAAAAAAAGCATCTACATTTATAAATCAAGAATATGATTTTGAATATGATTATGCAGGAATGTCAATGCTTGTAAATAGATATCTTATTAAAGATAGAAATAATGTATTTGAACTTCCACAAGAGATGTTTTTGACAATTGCGCTTATGATAGCATCTACAGAAAAAAAAGAAACTAGATTAAAAATAGCAAAAGAAATTTATCATCATATTGCAGGAAGAAAAATATCTTTAGCCACTCCTATACTTATAAATTTGAGAAAACCAAATGGAAATTTATCATCATGCTTTATTACAGCGATAGATGATTCTTTGGAAAGTATATTTTACAATATAACTGAAATAGCTAAAATATCTAAAAATGGTGGTGGAGTAGGAGTAAATCTTAGTAGAATTCGAGGTACATCAGCAGAAATAAATAAAACTCCAGGGGCCTCAGGTGGAGTAATTCCTTGGATAAAAATTATAAATGATACAGCAGTAGCAGTTAATCAATTAGGAAAAAGAGCAGGAGCGGTAACTGTTGCATTAGATGTTTGGCATTTAGATATAGAACATTTTTTAGAGCTTCAAACAGAAAATGGAGATCAAAGAAAAAAAGCTTATGATATTTTTCCACAAGTAGTAGTTAATGATTTATTTATGGAAAGAGTAAAAGAAAATAAAGAGTGGACGTTATTTGAACCGAATGAAATAAGATTAAAATATAATGTTGAAATAGCTGAATTATGGGGTGAAGAATTTAAAAAACATTATAAAATATTTGAAAATGATAATAAACTAAAATTAACTCAAAAAATAAAGGCTAAAGAACTTTTAAAAAAAATAATGAAAACACAAATAGAGACAGGGATGCCATATATTTTCTTTAAGGATACTGTAAATAAAACAAATCCTAATAAACATGATGGAATGATAGGAAGCGGAAATCTTTGTCAAGAATCATTTTCTAATTTTAAACCAACAAAATTAAATAAAGAAATTCTTAATAAAGAAAAAATCCAAAGTGAATATAAAAGTGGACTTGTACATACATGCAATTTAGTTTCTTTAAATCTTTCTACTTTACTAGAAAGAAAAGATTTAGAAAAGGCTACTAAGTTAGCTGTAAGGATACTTGATAATGCTATTGATTTAACAGTTACTCCTATTCAAGAAAGTAATCTCCATAATAAGATATATAGAACGATAGGAGTAGGAGCCATGGGACTTGCAGATTATTTAGCAATAAATAAGCTACCTTATAGAAAAAATAAAGAAACATTAATAGAGGTGAATGATTTATTTGAATATATTGCTTTAAATGCTGTAAAATCTAGTATAGAACTCGCTAAAGAACGTGGGAAATATAAAAAATACGAAGGTAGTGAATGGAGTAAAGGGATATTATTTGGAAAAAATAAAAAGTGGTTTAGAGAAAATAGTAATTTATATAGTGAATGGGAAAAAACAATAGAAAATTTAGAGAAATATGGAATAAGAAACTCTCAATTATTAGCGATAGCACCAAATACTTCTAGTGCATTAGTACAAGGTTGTAGTGCGAGTGTATTACCTATATTTAATAAATTTTATATGGATAAAAATGCAAAAGGAGTTGTACCAATAGCACCGCCATTTATAAAAAAAGCGTTTTGGTATTACAAAGAAAATAAAAATATTCCACAAACCGATGTAGTAGAAATTATATCGACAATTCAACAATGGATAGATCAAGGAATAAGTTTTGAGCTAGTTTATAATTTAAATATGGAGATTACAGCAAAAGATATTTATAATACTATTATGACAGCATGGGAAAAAGGATGTAAAACTATATATTATACTAGAACAATTCAGAAAAATAGTAATAGAATGAATGAAAAAGAAGAATGTGTATCTTGTGCAAATTAAAAAATTATTATAAAAAATTAAGAAGAAAGAAATATCTAAATAAAAGAATTGGAAAAATAAAAAATGAGTTTAATTAAATTAAGATTTTTAAAGAAAATAAAATTTAGGAGGATAGTATGTCTGGAAAAGAATTGGAAAAATTATTAACTAAAAAACTTTTATTCAATCCAAAAGGTAATGATAATATAGAAAAAAGAAGAATAATAAATGGTAGTACAACAAATTTATTTAATTTAAATAATGTGAAATATAAATGGGCAAATAAACTTTATAGAACTATGATGGAAAATTTTTGGATACCAGAAAAAGTAGATTTAACAATGGATACTTTAGATTATAAAAAGCTTACAAAATTTGAAAAAAGAGCATATGATGGTATTTTATCATTTTTAGTATTTTTAGATAGTATTCAAACAAACAATGTACCTAAAATATCGGAAGTAATTACAGCACCAGAAATAAATTTAGTGTTATCTATACAAACTTATCAAGAAGCTATACATTCACAAAGTTATGCATATACAATTGAAAGTATTATTCCTGTTGATGATAGAGAAAATATTTATGAATTTTGGAGAGATGATGAAGTGTTATTCGATAGAATAAAATTTATAGCAAAGATTTATCAAAAATATCATGATAATGAAACGATAGAAAATTTTTTTAAAACTTTAGTTGCGGATTATTTATTAGAGGCAATATATTTTTATAATGGATTTAACTTTTTTTATTTATTAGCTAGTAGAAATCTTATGCCTGGAACAGCAGATATTATTAGATATATAAACAGAGATGAACTTAGCCATGTAGTGCTTTTTCAAAATATAATTAATGATATCAAAAAAGAAAATTCTGAAATTTTTATAGATAACATTGTATATGAAATGTTTGACACAGCAGTAAAACAAGAAATAGAATGGACAAATCATATTATAGGTGATGATGTACTTGGGATTAATAAAAAAAGTACAGAAGAATATACAAAATGGCTAGCTAATCAAAGACTTAGAAGTTTAGGATTAAATGAATTATATAAAGGGTTTGATAAAAATCCATATAAACATCTTGAAAAAATAGCAGATACAGAAGGCTCAGGAGATACAAAAGCAAACTTTTTTGAAAGTACAGTTACAAGTTATAATCAATCAAGCGCTGTTACTGGGTGGGACGAAATATAAAATTTTATCAATTGCTTAGCAGAATACTACCACTTCAAAATTCGTTAGAATTTAAGTGGTGAGTAGTTCTCTTGAATCAATGGCTAAATTAATTTTTACTCATTTTTGTTTTAAAAAATAAAAAAAAAAGGAAAAAATAATGAGAAGAGTATAAGATTAGTAACAAAGAATATTATTTAGGGAAATAGGGGAAAGGAGTTATTATAAAAAATAAACAAGGAGTGTGGTAGTTGTGATAAAATCTATGACAATGAAAAAAGGTAAGAGAAAAAAAGTAAAATATCAAATAATTATTCCAGTATTTATTGCATTTATTATAATTTCAATATTAGATATTTTATATACCTCTTATACTTTTAATAAAGAGTTAGTAGAGAGAGTAACAAGACTGAGAGATGAACAAATTGAATTTAATAAAGTAAAGTTAAATGACCTAGTTTCATTGGGGATAGGTGTGTTAGATAAGTATAATAAACTTTATGAATCTGGAGAGATGACATTAGAAGAGGCTAAAAATAAAGCAAAAGAAACAATCAGAAATATGAGATATACTGGAAATAATTATTTTTGGATAGATAATGGTAATTATATTAATATATTATATTCAGTTAAACCAAAAGCAGAGGGAACAAATAGAGAAAACTTAATAGATAAACAAGGGAAAAAATTAGTAAAAGAGTTAGTGGATATAGCAAAACAAAATGGTGAATCTTATGTTACATATTATTATCCAAAACCTGGTGGAACTACAGAGCTCCCAAAACTTGGACATGTAAAGCAATTTAAACCTTGGGATTGGTATATAGGAACGGGTTTTTATATAGATGATATAGAAGTAAAAGTAAAAAATATGGAACAAAATGAATTAAAAGTACTTGGTAAAAATATAAAACAAAGAATATTTTCTAATATACTAATGTTTATTGTTCTTGTATTAATTTTAAGTTTTGCTACTGATATAATGGCAAAAACTATTAAAGATGTTAATAAAGTATTAGAAGCTGCAGCAAAAGATGGAGAGCTCGATGCTAAAATAGTTACAAAACAAAATAATGAGTTTGCTGTAATGGCAGAAGATATAAATGCATTTATGGAGAGAATAAAAACTATAATTAAAGAAACTAAAAACCTTGGAGACGAAGTAAAAAATACCTTTACATTAGTTGTAAATATAATGGATAATTTAATAAATGGTAAAGACAGTGAAGTGTATAATGAATTAAAAGATAAATTGAACAACGGTATAATACAACTTAATGAAGCAATAGAAAATGTAGTAGATAATGTAAGAAATCAAACGGCAGCATCAGAAGAAAGCTTAGCAGCGTTAGAAGAAATTACTGCTACTACAGAAACTATAAATGAAAATATTAAAGTTACTAACGTTTCTTTTGCTGAAACATTAAAAATAACAGAGAGAAGTTTTAAAGATATAACAGAATTAACAGAAAGTATGGAAAATATAAGTGAAAGTACTGAAGAAACAAATACAGAAATAGAAAAATTAAAGGAATTGTCAAATAGTATAGGTGATATAACAGTAGCAATAAATGCAATAGCAGAACAAACAAATTTACTTGCATTAAATGCAGCAATAGAAGCGGCAAGAGCAGGAGAAGCAGGAAGAGGATTTAGTGTAGTAGCAGAAGAGATAAGAAAATTAGCAGAGCAAACAAATAAAGAAACCGATAAGATAGAAAACCTAGTAAAAACTATTCAAAATGAAGTAGAAATAGTAAAAACGGGAGCAGATGAAGTAAAAGAAAAAGTAACAAGAGGAATAAAATTAACAAATCGATCACTTGAAAATATGACAAGAATAAAAGAGAATAATGATAAAAATGCTAAACAAATAAATGAAATCTCTGTAGCTGTAGACGAACAATCACATGCATCAAAAGAAGTAACAACGGCAATCAGTAGTATAGCTGATAGCTCAACAGAAATAGAAAGTTTAACAATAGAAGTAACAGATACTTCAAATGAAATTAAAGAAAAAATACTTATGAATCAAGAAATACTTTCATCATTAGAGAGCATTATTAATAAATTACAAGAAGATTTAAATTTCTTTAAAGTCAAATAAAAAAATATAAAGGCTAACATATTAATTATGGTAGTCTTTTTTTATTTTTAACAATAAAAATTGTATTTAAAGATTGATTTTTATTCTGAAATATGGTATAATGGCTCGTTTTAAATTAGTTTTTGGATTGGGTATGTTTAAAGGGAAAATAGGTCGTTAAATTAATCAGGGAGGAAACGATGAAAAAAACAAAAATTTCTAAAAAAATTAATGTGGCAGTGATATTAGTATTGGTAATTTTTAGTTTATTTAATTCTATAGTGAGTATAATAGCAGAACAAAAGCGAAGTAAAAGAGTATTAGAAAATTTAACTAAAAATTATTACAATGAAAAAAAACAAGATTTAATAAATTTAGTGGATTCAATAGCAAGTTTTATTGAAGGGAAAAATGAACAAGAAATCATAGAGATTTTGGATAAAGCTAAATATGATTCAACAGGTTATTTCTGGGTAAATGATACTACACTACCTTATCCCAAAATGATATATAATCCAAATGGGAAATCACTTACAGGTAAATTATTAAATAATACTAAATATAATGTAGTGGGTGAAAATAAAGAAAATTTATTTGTTGCATTAGTTAAAAAAGCAAATAAAAATGGGGCTGGTTTTGTAGAATATACATGGTTAAATCCAAAAAGTGGGAAAAAAGAACCAAAACTTAGTTATGGTAAAAAAATAGGGAATTATATTATAGCAACAGGAATATATTTATCAGAAATTCAAAGTATAATAGATAGGGAAAAAATAGCAGCCAAAAAAAATATACAAAATATAATAATAAGACAAATTATTTTATCGTTTATTATTATTATTATTTCTTGGTTAATCTTTAGATTAATTTTAAGAAAAATAGTAAAACCATTAGAAGAAGTAAATAGAAATATGAAACTTATTGCAGAAGGAGAAGCGGATCTTACTAATAAAATACAAATAGTATCTAATGATGAAGTGGGAGAGTTAGCAGAATATTTTAATAAATTTCTTGATAAATTACATGATATTATATATGAAATTAAACAATTAACGATTGTATTAACAGATAGAAATACACAAATTCATAATATTATGGATAATATAATTAAAGGAAGAGAATCAGAGTATTTGCATCAGTTAGAAGAAAGACTTGAAGCAGGAACTATCCATTTACAAGAATATATAGATAGAGTACTTGATAATGTAAGAAATCAAACGGCAGCCTCAGAAGAAAGTTTAGCTGCAATACAACAAATTTCAGCAGCGTCTCAAGAATCAAAATTAAAAACAAATGACGTCAGTAAAAATAGTGAAATTGCAATAAATGTATCTGTTAGCGGCCACAAAAAGATAACGGATATGAATGGTCAAATGAGTACTATAAGAAATAGTGTAGACAGTGCAGAAAAAGAAATAAACAAATTAGTTAAATCATCACAAATAATAGGTGATATAACAGTAGCAATAAATGCAATAGCAGAACAAACAAATTTACTTGCATTAAATGCAGCAATAGAAGCGGCAAGAGCAGGAGAAGCGGGAAGAGGATTTAGTGTAGTAGCAGAAGAGATAAGAAAATTAGCAGAGCAAACAAATAAAGAGACTAAAAAAATAGAAAAAATAGTGTCTAATATACAAAAACAAATAGAAAATGTAAAAGAAGCTAATATAGACATTGATAATAAAGTAGAATTTACACTAAATACAACAAATGAATTAACAGAAACTATATTAAATATAAATAAATTAATAGATGAAAACAATGTATTAATTCAAGATGTAAATAAAATGATAGATGAACAAAATATGTCAGTTCAAGATGTAAGTAAAGCTATAGAATTATTAACAAATAGCTCTACCAATATAGAAAGTGTATCAATAAATACTCAAGAAATTTCGGTTAAAATAGGGGATATTTTAAATAATAATCTTTCTGAAATAAAAGATACTGTTGAATTAGTTCAAGAACTAGAAAAAAAAGTAAAAGGATTTAAAACAAAATAAAGTTGAAAAAAAAAAAATAATAGAGTATAATTAACTTGAAGAATAAAAAGCAGTGATATAGCTGCTTTTTATTCTTCAAGTTATAAACACGTGTTTATAAAATTAGGGAGGGAACGATGAAAAAAATAAAAAAGAAAAAAAATAAAAAGTCGGGATTAAAAAAAAATAATTTTTTAAAAAAATTAAATCTTAAAAATTTTAGTTTGAAAAAGATGAGAATAGGAACGAAAATTGAAATAGCTGTAGTTATATTATTAATTTTATTTAGTGGAATTAATGTATATCAAAATATAAAAGCAGAAAAAGAAAAAGCTAGTGAATATATAGCAAGATTAGAAAATGAAGGGACTCTTTCAGTCCAAAACGAACTTACAGAAATGGTAAGAATAGTAAGTGGAATGATAAAAGGAAAATCTCTAGACGAAATCAAAGAAGTACTTGGAACTGTAAGATATAATAAAAATGGGTCTGGTTATTTTTGGTTAACAAATGCAAAGGGACCATATCCAACAATGTTATTTGAACCTCAATTTAAAAGTGAAATTGGAAAAGTTCTTGATGATGCAAAATACAATATAATTGGAGAAGATGGGAAAAATGTATATAAAGTATTACTTGATCAGGTAAGAAGAAAAGGTGGTGGATTTGTTCAATATGAATGGAAAAAACCTGGAAGTATGTCTGCAGGGACATTATTAATATATGGTACAAAAGTTGAAGATTATATACTCATTACAGGAACATATATTGATGAAATATTAGAAAAAATAAAAATTGAAAAAATAAATGCATTGAATAAAATAGATGATTTAAAAAGAAGAGCTATAATAAACTCAATTATAGTAATAATTATTGGTATTATATTAATTAAAATTATTGTAAATAAAGCTTTAAAACCTTTAAAAATAATAAATAAAAATATGAAAGAAATATCTGAGGGAGAAGCTAATCTTACAGTAAAACTTGATATTAAAACACAAGATGAAGTAGGAGAATTAGCAGGATATTTTAATAAATTTATTGAAAAATTACATGATCTAATATTTGATATGAAGTCATTATCAAATATTCTTATAGAAAAGAATGATTATATACATAATACCATGGATAATATAATAAGTGGTAGTAAATCAAAATATTTTGATTTGTTAGAAGAAAAATTAGAAAATGGAACAATAGATTTACAACAATATATAGGAACAATACTTGATAATGTAAGAAATCAAGCAGCAGCTTCAGAAGAAAGTTTGGCTGCAATAGAACAGATATCAGCAGTATCTCAAAATGTTGTAGGAAATACAAATATAGTATCTAAAGAATCTGAAAAAGCATTAGAAATTTCAAAACAAGGTAGAAAAAAAATAGAAAATATGAATTTACAAATGGGAACCATAGGCGAAAGTGTAGAAAAAGCTGACGGAGAAATAGAAGAATTAGTTAAATCTTCAGAGAATATAGGAAGTATAACATTAGCAATAAATGCAATAGCAGAACAAACAAATTTACTTGCATTAAATGCAGCAATAGAGGCAGCTAGAGCAGGAGAAGCAGGAAGAGGATTTGCAGTAGTTGCTGATGAAATAAGAAAATTAGCAGAACAAACAAATAAAGAAACTCAAAAAATAGAAAATATTGTAAATGAGATTCAAAATCAAATAAATAATGTAAAAAAATCAAATAGTGATATTGATGAAAAAGTAGATTTTGCAGTAAAAGCTACAGAGGAGCTTAAAAACACTATAAATAAAATAAACGAAATTATATATAATAATAATGAATATGTAAAAAATGTTACTCAAATGATAAATGAGGAACAAACTTCAATAGAAGAGGTAACAAAAGCAATAGAACTATTGACAAATAGTTCTACAGATATAGAAGGAATCGCAATAAACACGAATGATATATCTGAAAAAATTGGACAGATACTAGATAATAATCTTGATGAATTAAAAGGAATGATTAGTTTAGTAGAAGAATTAGATGTAAAAATACAAGGATTTAAAACAAAAAATAATAAATAATTTTTTTAAGACCTATTGAAATCCTAAAAAAATAGGTCTTATTTTTTAGTTAGATAGATATTTTATAAAAAAATATGTTATAATTAAAAAAACGCATTAAAGTAGTAATGATTACAATTTTGTAATTATTAATTTACAAAAACATAATATTGGTGTATAATATAAAAAACAACATATAGGAGGTTATTAATGACGATAAATTTAATTGACAATATAATAGAAAACTACGATTCATATATTATTTTTATGTATAAAAATAATATTACTTTTGAAAACACGTTATTTTATTCAGAAGGTCTTTATTTAAAAAATTTAGCTGAAAAATCTGGATTTAATGCTAAAAAAGAAGAAATTTTTGTTATACCATTTGCTAAAGGAAATAGTGTAGTTCAAATAGTACTAGTAGGTTTAGGTAAAAAAGAAAAAGTAAATACGGAAATTGTTAGAAAAAGTTTATATAAGGGATTGACAACATTAAAAAATGTAGAATCTACTTTAATTATTAAAAATAATCCAATAGAAAATATTGAAAAAGCTTTAGTTGAGACAGTATATTTTGCAAACTATGAATTTGATAAATATAAAACTAAAAAAGCTGAAAAGAAAAAAATAAAAAGAATAGATATATTAGGAAATCTTAATAATAATAAAATAGAAGAAGCAAAAATTTATGCAGAATCTACTTTTATAACTAGAGAGCTTATAAATGAGCCCGCGAATACTATATATCCAGAAACTTTGGCAGAAAAAGCAAAAGAATATGGAGAAAAATATGGATTTGAAGTAGAAATATTTGAAGAAGAAAAAATAAAAGAGTTAAAAATGGAAGCATTTTTATCTGTAGCACAAGCAGCAGAAAAAAGACCAAAATTTATTGTAATGAGATATAAAGGGAATAAATCTAATGAAACGATTGGTTTAGTTGGAAAAGGACTTACTTATGATACAGGAGGATTATCATTAAAACCTACTAATAGTATGGATACAATGAAAAGTGATATGGGCGGTGCTGCTACAGTAATAGGAGTAATGAGTGCAGTTGCAAGATTAAAAATCGATAAAAATATAATTGCAGTTATAGCGGCATGTGAAAACTCAATTGCGGGAAATGCATATAGACCTGGTGATATAATAGGAAGTATGGCAGGAAAAACAATAGAAGTATTAAATACAGATGCAGAAGGAAGACTTACTTTAGTAGATGCAGTGCATTATGTAATAGAAAATGAAAAAGCCGATAAAGTAATAGATGTAGCTACTCTTACAGGTGCAGCACTTGTTGCATTAGGAACTACAACAACAGCAGTTATAACTAATAATGATGAATTATATAAAAAGCTTGAAGAGGCTTCGATTGAAACTGATGAAAGAGTATGGAAGTTACCAAATTTTCCAGAATACGGTAAATTATTAGAGTCAAAAATTGCTGATGTAAAAAATATAGGTGGTAGATTTGCAGGGACAATAACAGCTGGAATGTTTATTGAAAAATTTGTTCAAAAGAAACCATGGATTCATTTGGATATTGCAGGAGTCGCTTATACAGATAGTCCTTATTCTTACTATAAATTTGGTGCAACAGGACAGCCAGTAAGAACGATTATAAATTTCTTAAAAAAGATTTAAATTTAAGTCACTATTAATTTAGTGGCTTTTTTGAAATTTTATACAAGTTTTATATTTAAGTTCTGTAAGAAAATATAAATATACTTAAATAAAATTGTAGATAAGAAAAATATAATAAAATAGGAGGAGCAATGGATATAAAAAAAAGTATAGAAAAAATAAAAGAATTAACAAATAAAATGAAAGCATATGAACATGCTATGGCAATATTTCAATGGGATATGGAGACTGAGGCTCCAAAAGCAAGTGTAGAAAAAATAAGTAAAACAATGGGTTTTTTTATTACAGAAAATTATAATATTCTTTTATCAAAAGAGATGAAAGATACATTAGATATATTGAATGAAAATATAGATAAACTTGACGAGCTTAATGCAAAAGTAATAAATGAATTAACAAAAGAATATGATAAAGCTACAAAAATTCCTGTGGAAGAATATTCTAAATATCAAGAATTAGTTACAAAAGCACAAGTTGTGTGGGAAGAAGCTAAAACTAAAAAAGACTTTGATATTTTTAAACCTTATTTAAAAGAAATAATAGATTTTAATAAAAAGTTTATCAAATATAGAGGATATAAAGGGCATAAATATAACACTTTATTAGATGATTATGAACCGGGACTTACAGTAGATAAAGCAGATTTATTTTTTACTGCGTTAAAAAATAATATAGTGCCATTATTAAAAAAAATAGAAGATTCTAATGTAATTATAGATAATGAAAAACTTAATATTGATGTAGATATAGAAAAACAAAAGAGATTTGCAAAATTTTTAGCTGAATATATTAATTTTGATTTTAATAGAGGTGTTTTAAAAGAAAGTATGCACCCATTTACATTAAATTTTTCTAATAAAGATGTAAGAATAACAACTCATTATTATAAAAATAATATATTATCTTCCATATTTTCTGTACTTCATGAAGGTGGACATGGAATATATGAGCAGGGAATAAGTGATGAGGTAAGTGAAACTATTTTGGGACATGGTACCTCAATGGGAATACATGAATCTCAATCAAGAATGTATGAAAATATGTTTGGTAGAAGTATTGAATTTTGGAAAGGAATATATAATAAATTTATAGAAAATTTTGAAGAATTTAAAGATATATCAATAGCTGAATTTTACAAATTGATAAATAAAGTAGAAAATAGTAAAATAAGGGTAGAAGCTGATGAACTTACTTATTCATTACATGTATTAGTTAGATATGAAATAGAGAAAGCAATTTTTAATGATGAAGTGACAATAGACGAATTACCTAATTTATGGAATGAAAAAATGAAAGATTATTTAAATGTTGAAATAGAGAATGATGCTGAAGGTATTTTACAAGATGTACACTGGTCAGCAGGACTTTTTGGATATTTTCCTTCATATGCATTAGGAAATGCATATGCTGCTCAAATATACAATAAATTATCTCAGGAAATTGACATAAAAAACACTTTATTAAATGGTGAATTTAAAAAAATCAATAAATATTTAAATGAAAAAATACATAAATATGGTAAAATGAAAAAGCCATTAGAGCTTATAAAAGATATAACTAACGAAGAGTTGAATCCACAATATTTTTGTGATTATCTAAAAGAAAAGTATTGTGAAATATATAAAATAAAAAAATGATAATTTATGAAATGTAAAATATGAAAGGTAAAAAATGAATATTTATATAATAAGGCATGGAGAAACAGAATGGAATATCGTAAAAAAATGGCAAGGGCATAAAAATTCTAATCTAACTGAATTAGGCAAATTACAAGCAGAAAAACTTGCAAACAAATTAAAAAATATCAAGTTTAATAAAATTTATTCAAGTCCTTTAGGGAGAGCATATGATACTGCTAAAATTTTAAAAGGAAATAGAGATATTGATATAGAATTAGATAACAGATTAAAAGAAATTAATATGGGAGTATTAGAAGGACTTGATAGAGAAATTGGGATTAAAAAGTATGGTAATACTATAGAACAATTTTGGAATTATCCACATTTATATAATCATAAAGAAATAAATGGAGAAAGCTTTTATAGTTTAAATAATCGAACAAAAGAATTTTTAGAAGAAATAATAAAAAAATATAATAAAAATGAACACATAGTTATAGTATCACATGGTGTAACTATAAAATCATTTTTATTTAATATAAAAAATAAAAATATAAAAGAATTTTGGGATGGAGGGCATGTAAAAAATACAGCACTTACACATATTTATTTTGATAATGAATTTAAAATTATTAAATATTTAGATAATTCACATTTACAGTAGAGAGGGAGAGATATATGTATTTAGAAAATATAGAAAAAATTAAAGGAATAATTGAGACAAAGGATATAGTTATATTTTATGTATCATCTACAGGTTGTAATGCTTGTGAATCATTAAAACCTAAAGTTGAAGCATTAGCTAAAAAATTAGAAATTGAGTTTGTTGAAGCAAAAGTAGATGTGGTTGAAGAAATAAGAGATGTATATAGAATTTTAGCTGCTCCGACAGTAGCATTATTTGTAGATAAAAAAGAGATTCTTAGAGATGGTGTATTTATTAATTTACCTGATTTAGAATCTAAAATTAATAGATACAAAAAACTATTGAGAGATTAAAAAAATAAAAAAATAGGAGGATTAATGGAAAAAGAGTTTTTAAAATTTGTATATGATAGCCCTACTGCGTTTAATGCTGTAGATAATATAAAAAAAATTTTATTAAAAGAAAATTTTATTGAATTAGATATGTCACAAAAATGGAATCTTGAAAAAAAAGGTAAATATTTTATTATTAAAAATAATAGCAGTTTATTTGCTTTTCAAATAGGTGAAGAAAATATAAAAGAAACAGGTTTTAAAATAATAGGAAGTCATACAGATAGTCCAGGATTTAAGATAAAACCAAATCCTGAAATAATAATAGAAAATTATATGAAATTAAATATTGAAGTATATGGAGGACCTATATATAATACTTGGCTTGATAGGCCATTATCTATTGCAGGAAGAATAATATTAAAAGATTTGACTACTAAAATAGTAAATATAAATAAACCACTACTAATAATACCAAATTTAGCTATTCATCAAAATAGAGAAGTGAATAAAGGCATATCATTAAATCCACAAGAAAATTTACTTCCGATAATAGAAATAATGACAAAAAAATTAGAAAAAGAAAACTATTTATTAAATATTATTTCAAAAGAAACGGAAATTAATATTAATCAAATATTAGATTTTGAATTATTTTTATATGAATACGATAAAGGAAGTACAATCGGATTAAATAACGAGATGATTTCTTCTAGTAGAATAGATAATTTAGCTTCTGTATTTACTAGTTTAAATGCATTAATTAATAATAAAAATAATAAAAACACAAAAATTATAGCTTGTTTTGATAATGAAGAAATAGGAAGTACAACTCTTCAGGGGGCTGACTCTCTTTCATTATCTTATTTATTAGAAAAGATTTGTTATGGTCTGGAATTAAACAGAGAAGATTTTATATCTTCACTTGAAAAAAGTTTTATAATTTCAGCTGATGGAGCACATGCTTTTCATCCTAATTACTCAAATAAAGGAGATATAACAAATAAATTGCTTATGAATAATGGTATTGCAATTAAATATTCTTCAAATTATTCGTATACTTCTAATGCTTATAGTGCAAGCTATATAAAGAAAATATGTAAAGAAAATAATATAAAATATCAATATTTTTTAAATAGATCTGATACTAGAGGTGGTTCAACAATAGGTCCAATTTCTCAATCAAATTTACCAATAAATTCTGTTGACATAGGTATACCTATGCTTGCTATGCATTCTATAAGAGAACTATGCGGAACAGAAGATTTAAAATTATTAAATAAATTATTAAATAAATTTTTTGAAAAATAAAAAAGGAGGAGAAAATGTTAGAAAAAATGTTAACGATAAATCCTATTTTATTAGCATTATTAGCGACTCTATTTACATGGTTTATGACTGCTCTAGGATCAGCCATGGTTTTCTTTTTTAAAGAAATAAATAAAAAGTTATTAAATGCTATGTTAGGATTTGCAGCAGGAGTAATGATTGCGGCAAGTTTTTGGTCATTACTTAGTCCAGCAATTGAAATGGCTGAAAAAAGAGGAGAAATAGGTTGGGTTCCAGCCTTAGTAGGATTTTTAGGTGGAGGGGCTTTTTTATATCTATTAGATAGAATTTTACCTCATTTACATATGGGATTAGAAATAGATGAAGCCGAAGGAATAAAAACTCATTTACAAAGAAGTATTCTTTTAGTATTAGCAATTACACTTCATAATATACCCGAAGGATTTGCAGTAGGAGTAGCTTTCGGAGTATTAGCAAATAATCCAACAACAGGAGCTTTAGCAGGAGCTTTAGCATTAGCATTAGGTATAGGAATCCAAAATTTTCCCGAAGGAGCAGCAGTATCTATACCACTTCGTAGAGAAAAAATGTCTAGATTAAAAGCTTTTAATTATGGTCAATTATCTGGTATAGTAGAACCAATTGCCGGTGTAATAGGAGCATATCTAGTTTTTATTATAGAACCTTTATTACCATATGCGCTTTCTTTTGCAGCAGGGGCTATGATATTTGTAGTTGTAGAAGAATTAATTCCAGAATCTCAACTAGGGCATGAGACAGATATGTCGACGTTAGGAGCACTTTTAGGATTTGCAGTAATGATGTTTTTAGATGTAGCACTAGGATAGTAATTTTTTATAGATTATAAAAAAACATGCCCTTGTTAAGGAATCAAGGGCATGTTTTTTTAATCTTCAAGGTTTTTTAACATTTCTTGTACATAAGTTGGAAGTGCAAATGCACCTTTATGAATATCAATATTATAGTATTTTGTTTTTAATCCTAATTTTAACCATTCTTTAGGTTTAAAATCTTTTATTGGATCAATTCCTTTTGAAGCAAATCCAAACAACCAATGCCCAGAACCATATGTAGGCATATGAAATTGATATATTTTACTTAAAGGAAAAATTGATTTAATTTTCTTATGACTTCTTTTCATTTCTCTAGCATTAAACGGATAATATGGACTTTCATTTTGATTGATAAGTATTCCATTATTAGTTAGAGCTTTATAACAATTTTTATAAAATTCTGTAGTAAATAATCCTTCGCCAGGCCCAATAGGATCAGTAGAATCTACAATTATTAGATCATAAATATTTTCCTTATTTTCTACAAATTTTACGCCATCTTCAAAATAAAGATTTACTCTTCTATCTTCAAGCTTTGATGCGGTAATAGGTAAATATTTTTGGCAACATCTAACAACTCTTTCATCTATTTCGACCATATCTATTTTTTCAATAGAAGAATATCTAGTTAATTCACGGACACTTCCACCATCACCACCACCAATTATAAGTACATTTTTAATGTTTGGATTTGTGGCCATTGGTGCATGAGCTATCATATCATGATAAATAAATTCATCTTTTTCTGTTACCATTACATAACCATCTAATGTGAAAAACCTACCAAATTCATAAGAATCAAAAAAATCTATTTGTTGAAATTTACTTTTTTCAGAGTGAATATGTTCTTTTATTTTGATTGAAAATCTTGCTCCCTCAGAGTGATTTTCAGTAAACCATAATTCCATTAAAAATACCTCCATTAATTATTTTCTGGTTTAAACACAATTTTTTCTAATGGTTTTGGATAATACTTTTTGATTTTTTCAGTCATTCCTCTAGGAATTTCTATCGATTCACTTCTATCAGATTTTAACATTTTTTCTAAATAATCAAAACCTTTCCATGGATTCACAGTGTCTCCACATGTAAATAAATCAACTGCAGCATAGCCATATTCTGGCCAAGTGTGTATAGTCAAATGTGATTCAGAAATAATCACCGCTCCACTTACTCCCCAAGGATTAAAATGATGAAATACACTATTTACAATAGTAGCACCGGCGACTCTTGCAGCTTCATTCATTAATTCTTGAATAAGTTCAACATTTTTTAAAATTTCCTCATCACAATTGTAATACTCAACTAAAATATGTCTTCCTAAAGTATCAAGTTTCATTTATTCCTCCCTATATCCAGTTTATTTTACAACTTTTATATAATTTATATCAGGGTCTTCTGCCCCATTAAACACAGTATCTTGAGTTTTTAAAAATTTTATATAATTAATCATATCTTTTGTTATTTTTTCTCCAGGTGTAATTATTGGAATCCCTGGAGGATAAACCATTATAGATTCACCACTAATTCTATTTATACAATCATCTAAAATAGCATTTTCTTTTTCTGCGTAAAAAGCTTCTCTAGGTGATAAAACAACCTTTGGATTTTCTAGTGTTGGATGTTCTATTATATGTTTAGTACCTTTAAATCTTTTAGAAATATCTTTAAAAGCTTCTAAAAGTTTATTTAAGTTTTCTTCGGTATCCCCAATACTTATTATTGCAAGAACGTTATAAGTGTCTGCAAGTTCCATTTGAATAGAATAATCATCTCTAAGAATATCATATACTTCAAACCCACTAAGACCTAGTTTTGCCACGTTGATTCCAAGTTTAGATTCATCAAAATCTGCGATTCCTTTTTTATCTATAATTTCTTTTCCAAACGCATATATACCCTCGATTTTGTTTAATTCATTTCTAATATATCTTATATGTTTTAATATTTTATCAAATTTTTCTCTTCCATTTAAAACAAGATTTTTTCTAGCTACATCTAAACTACTCATTAATAAATACGATGCACTAGTGGATTGAGTGAGATTTAAAATTTTTTTTACTTTATTTTTACTTATTCTTCCCTCATTTAATAAAAGGATAGAGCTCTGAGTTAAAGAACCACCTGTTTTATGTAAACTTGTAGCAGCCATATCAGCACCAAGAGTAGTTGCACTTTTAGGAAAATCAGGATGGAAATTTAAATGTGCACCATGAGCTTCATCTACGAGTACTGACATGTTATGTTCATGAGCGATTTTAATAATTTCTTTTAATTCAGAAACAGCACCATAATAGTTTGGATTTAATAAAAATACAGCTTTTGCATCTGGATTTTCTCTAATTGCTTTTTCTATTTCTTTATGTGATACTCCCATTACTATACCTAAATCATTTCTTATATCTGCCTGTACATATATAGGGATAGCAGAACATAATATTAATGCATTAACAGCACTTTTATGAGCGTTTCTAGGTAAGATTATCTTATCTCCAGGCTTACAACAACTCATAATCATTGCTTGAACTCCAGAAGTAGTTCCATTTATTAGAAAAAAAGCATGATCTGCATTATAAGCATCAGCCATTAATTCTTCAGCTTCTTTTATTACACTAGTAGGATTAGCTAAATTGTCCAATTGTTTCATCGAATTTACATCGACTTCCATTATTCTTTTTCCAAAATAATCAGTAAATTCAGGCAATCCTTTTCCTGCTTTATGACCTGGAACATCAAAAGGAATTATATTGTCCTTTTTAAATTGTTTTAAAGCATCAAAAAGAGGAGTTACACTATGATTTAGATTTTTTCTTTCTATTTTGACCACATCCTCTATCAAAAAATAAATGTTTATTTAAAATAAAGAAAAAATTTAGTATAAATAAACACTAAATAAGAATACTATATTTTTAGTTTATTGTCAAATATTTTTTTTGTATTAAGTAAAAGTAAAAAAAACCTTGTAATTACTGGATTTTTTTACTTTTAAAATGTTAAAGAATAATAATTTAAACTACTTCTTTAGTATAAAATATGATATAATTAAAATAAAGAAAAAATTTAGTATAAATAATTTTATTAATATAAGGAGAAAAATGAAAAAGCAAGTTATAATGCATTATGATATGGATGCATTTTATGCTTCAATTGAAATAAGAGATAATGCAAAATTAAAAGGGAAGCCTGTAATTGTAGGAACTCGTGTAATAACAACTTGTAATTATGAAGCTAGGAAGTATGGGTTGCATTCTGCAATGAGTGTAACTGAAGCACGGAAATTATGTCCAAATGGAATATATCTTAATGTAGATAAAAATAAATATATAAAAGTTGCATATCAAATTCAAAATTTAATTAAAAAATTAACCGATAATATAGAATTTATTGCATTTGATGAAGGTTATATTGATATAACAAATATTATAAATAAATATCCTAGTTATGAGTATTTTATAAAAAAGTTTAAAAAAAGAATTTATATACATACAAAACTTACTTGCTCAGTAGGGATAGGATATAATAAGTTAACTGCTAAATTGGCAAGTGAAGTAAATAAACCAGGAGGATTTTTTATTATAAAAAATAATAAAGAATATTATGAATATTTTAAAGAAAAAGATATAAAAATTTTACCAGGAATAGGAGAAAAAACACAAAAATTTTTAAGACAGAATAATATAAATAGAATAAGAGAAATCAAAGAAAAAAATTATTATTTTTTAAAAGAAATTTTAGGAAGTAGTAAGGCTCAATTACTTTATGATTATAGTAGAGGAATAGACTATCGAAAAATTAAAACTGAAAGAAAATATAAATCTATAGGGAATGAAATCACTTTTAAATTTAATACAGATAATAAAATTATTATTTTTAATACACTTGATGATATTTTTAATAAAATTTATAAAAGACTGATAAATAAAAAATATTATGCAAAGACACTTGTGTTAAAAATAAGATTTGAAGATAGACACATAATTACTCGTTCTAAAACTTTAAAAGATTTTAGTGAGAATAAAATAGAATTTATTAAATTATTAGAAGAATTTAAAAAGGAATTTGATTATAAAAATAAGATAAGATTAATAGGATTAACATTTTCAAATATAATTACTCATAAAAATGAACAATTAACTTTAATTAAAAAAAAATTAGATTAAAATTAATTAAAAATAAAAAACTCTCATTTTTTTCAAATTAAAAGTGAGAGTTTTTTATTTAATTAAACAAATTTTCATGCTTAGTATTTATTTTTATTTTATTCATATCGATATTATAAAAATTTGATAAATTAGTAAGATAAATATCATGATGAATATGTTCTGTAACTATATCAATAAGTAATCTATTTTTTGTAAAACTACCTATCAACTCTTTATTTCTTCCTTTTTCTCCAATGCAGGCTTCTTTCATATCAATAACAATCATCATACGCTTATAATCATCACGACATTTTCCAGTAAATTTTTTACTAAAAACCTCTATTCCTAAATGTGAATAATCAATATCTTCAAAAGTAAATAGAATAATTCTTATTTTTTTCTTTTTTAGTTCTAAAAATTCTTTTTCAAATAAATTTAAATCAAAATTTGTATTTATATATATTTCTTCTTTTGCATTTTTAATCATTTCACGTATTTTTTCAAAAAATATTTCTTCACCATTAATATTTATGTATTGATTATTTTCATCATTAATAGAAATTTTTTTAAATTCATCATTTAATAATTCTATACCTTCCATATACTCTTTTTTTAGTTTTTTAAGAAGTTTACTAGATTCGAGTGCGATATATTTATTACTATCATTTTCAGCAAGCAAAAATACACAACCTTTTTTTAAAAGCTTATCTAATGCTGAGTACACTGAAGTTCGAGGTAAATTAAGAATTTTAGCTATTTGAGAACCATTTGAATTTGGATTTTTAATAAGTTCATAATAAACTTTTGATTCTATTTCTGTAAATCCAAATTTTGACAAAGTATTTATAATTATATTAACCACCTCCAAAAAATTATCTATGGTTTTGTTTTTTTAATGAGTAATAAAGATATATTAAAACGAGAAATCCAATAGTAGACCATAGGAAATAAAATTTATATGCTGCAAAAATATTTATCTTATCTATTATTATACCAGATAAAAATATACATAGCATTGAACCTATTCCTAAGCTAAGCGAGAAATATATGGTAATAGCAGTAGCAGTTTGAGATTGTTTTGTATGCAATTTAATATATTGTGCAGCTCCTGCTAAAAAAGTTCCAATTGATATTCCTTGTAGAAAAAACAATATTAATATTATTTTTGTGCTAGGAATAAAACTGTATATTCCCCATCTAAGCA
Source organism: Hypnocyclicus thermotrophus (assembly GCF_004365575.1). Taxonomy (NCBI): domain Bacteria; kingdom Fusobacteriati; phylum Fusobacteriota; class Fusobacteriia; order Fusobacteriales; family Fusobacteriaceae; genus Hypnocyclicus; species Hypnocyclicus thermotrophus. The sequence continues at coordinate 376,954 of NZ_SOBG01000001.1, read as the reverse complement.
TAAAAGATATTCCAGAAAATATTAATAATTTGTTTACACCAAATTTTTTTATTATAAAATCACTATTTTTTAAAAAAGGTGCTTCACTTAAAGCGAAAAGTAAAAATGCAAATCCAATACCAGAAGTAGTACCACCTAAGTTTTTATAAAGTAATCCAAAATATGTATTATTAGCATTTATAGTACCACCTATAAAAAAAGCCATAATTAAAAATAATATATAATTTTTATTCTTAAATAAATCTTTTAATAAAACTAAGTTAATAGTTTCCTCATGAATACTTTTTATATCAATTTGTTTTAAAAATATAAGAGCAGTAAAACAAGCAAAGGCAGTGATATAAAAAATAATATTATTTGAAAGATATTGTGCTAATATTGATGATATAAAAGCAGCAGTAGCAAATCCAACAGAACCCCATTGCCTTATTTTTCCAAATTCATGTGTTGAATGAAGTACAGCAGCATCATTTAATGGGAAAATTCCACAAGTGAAAAATTGATATAAGGCATATAAAACAGCAATAATTATAAAACTTTTAGTAAAAGGAATAGAACTAATAGTCAATGCAGAAAAAGTCAATAAAAATATAAGAATTTTTTTATTGCATTAGTTTTATCTGCTATAAATCCCCAAAATGGTTGAAATAATATAGAAATAAAAGTACCAATAGAAAAAATTGAACCTATTTCTATACCAGATAACCCAATAGATTGTAGATATTGTGAAAATAAAGGCAATGTAGCACCCATTGAAAAGTATAAAAAGAATGTAAGAAAACTATAGTATTTCATAAATTTTTCCTCTCTCAATATATTTATATTATATATCTTGTCACCTAGGTATAATACTTTATAAATTTTATTTTATAAAGTATTATAAAAAGTTGTTATATTAATACAACTATTATACTTTGTAAAACAATTTTTTTCAATACAAAAAATAAAAAATATGATATAATTTAGTAAAAAATAGTGAGGCTGATCATGAATTACAAAAAAATAGAAGATAACTTATGGGAAATATTTTTGCTTAGTATAATTTTTAGGTTTTTAATAATTTTACCAATTAATTTTATAATGATTATTTTACCAAATTTAATAAAATTACCCGAAATCACAATGACTGAAAAAGAAATATGGATAACACTTTTATTTATTTCACCTATATTTGAAGAACTTTTATTTAGAAAATTTTTATTTGGATTAATAGCAAAATATAATTTTTGGTGGGCGATTTTTATTTCGACTTTTATATATTCTTTATTTGGAGTAGATTTTATAAGTTTATCATTATTAAATGTTTTTTTTATCTTTATTTATTACACTACTAAAAATATATGGTATGCAATATATTCACATTTTGTTTTTAATGCATTTGCAAGAATAATAATATTTTATAAAATAGATATTTTTATTGAGAAATATTTAGAAATTAAATCAATAAAAATTATTCTTATTATTTTAATATTGAGTTTAATTTATCCATTTTATAAAATAGCAATAAAATTTTATTTAAGAAATAGAAAGGACAATTATGAATAAAATTACTTTAATAGCGACAACAACTATGGGACTTGAAGCTATAGTAAAAAAAGAATTATTAAACTTAGGATATACTGATTTTAAAGTATTTGATGGACAAATTGAAATAAATTGTAGAATAAAGGATATACCAATATTAAATATATCTCTTCGCTGTGCAGATAGAATATATTTAAAAATGGGTGAATTTAAAGCTACAACATTTGAAGAACTTTTTCAAAATACTAAGAGACTTTCTTGGGGAGAAATATTACCAGTTGATGCAAACTTTCCTATATCATGGATAAGTTCTGTAAAATCAAAACTTTTTAGTAAAAGAGATTCTCAATCAATAATAAAAAAAGCTATTGTTGAAAAATTAAAAGAAAAATACAAAGTAAGTAGATTTGAAGAGGATGGAGCAAGTTATAAAATAAAAGTACAAATAAAAAAAGATATTGTAAAAATAATGATTGATACATCTGGAGATCCTCTTCATAAAAGAGGTTATAGAGCAAAACACAATGAAGCACCAATAAAAGAAACTTTAGCAGCAGCGTTAGTTTATTTAGCTAATGCAATGAAAAAAGATATAATTATAGATCCTACTTGTGGGACAGGAACTTTACTTATAGAAGCTGCAATGATAGCTAAAAATATTATGCCTGGTGTAAATAGAAATTTTGTCTCTGAAAAATGGAATATAATTGATGAAAATATTTGGATTGATGTTAGAGATAAAGCTTTTTCAAATGAAAGAACAACTAATAAAAAGTTTATTGGCTATGATATAGATAAAAGTATAGTTGATTTAGCAATAGAAAATGCAGAAAATGCTTATGTTGATGATATAATTATTTTTAAAAACAAAGATTTAAGAAACTTAAAAAATAGAGAAAATTATACAAATGGCGTTATAATTTCTAATCCACCATATGGTGTAAGACTAGAAGATGAAGATTACGTAATTAATTTGTATAAAGAGATGGGACTAATATATAAAAAATATTATAAAGATTTTGAGTTTTATTTAATTACTTCAAATGAAGATTTTGAAAGATATTTTGGGAAAAAATCTGATAAAAATAGAAAACTATATAATGGTGGGATAAAGTGTTATTATTATCAGTATTTTAATAGAAAACAAAAAAATAATTGAAAGATAATGAATTATAAAGAATAAAAAAATTAATAATAAAAACAACATAAAAGTTTGAAATAATTGATTTATAGAGTATAATATAATTATAAAATACAAGGAGTAAATTTATGGATTTTTATAAAAAATTAATAATAAAAATATTAGAATCCTCGTCTTTAGCAGAGAACAGTAAAATTTTAAAAAAATTAAAATTAGGGTATGATCTTTCTCAAGCAGAAAGAAGAGAATTAGAAGAGTTGATTGACAATATAATATAAGTACATAAATTATCTTACAGCAGCTTTATTAAAATGAATTTTAAGCTGCTTTTTTTATAGACTTTTTAAGAGCAATATGTTATTATTTAAAGAGACTTTTATGATAAAAAATATGGAAAAAATAAAAATAATAGTTCGAATTTAGTATTGGAATACAAAAAAAGAATTATTTGGGAAGGTGTGATATTATGAAGAAGAAAATAGTGGGATTGATATTCATTTTTATGACTGCATTTACTTTTGCTGAAAATATTATAGTAAAAGATTGGACTGCTTTTTCAATTGAAGGGATTGTAAATTTAACAGGTTCATCTAGAATTGAAGGAATGACAGGAAGCAATGCAAATAGCTTAATACAGGGAGAAAAACCTATACTTTTAGAAGGTACTTCTTGGATTGGAGATACAAAATTAAACTATCGCTCTATTTATATAGGAAATACAGCAATAGCAGACGATATAATTAATTTCCCAGATTGGTATAAAACAGGAAGTATAGAACAACAAGAATTTTATAATAATGTAAAAAATAATACGATATCTAAGTTAAACAAACAATATAGCTTTGATATACCAGATTGGTTAGATTTTAAAACACCAGTAGTAGATGGTTTATATTCTCAAGAAGATATATATGAAGATTATAATAATGATGTGACAATTAATTCAGAAGATAGTGGATATTACAAGAATATTACTGTTAAAGATAAAATGATTATTAATGTTGGAAATAATGATTTATATATAAAAGTTGACAAATTAGATATCAGTGGAGATGTTATAATAAATAGAAACGGTACAGGGAGATTATTTTTTATAGTAACGACTACATTTGATTTGAAGTCAAATGGTAAAATTATAGATAGTAAAAATGATAATAGCTATATTTATTACTATTATTTAGGAACTGCACCCCTTAATCTAGCTAATGCGATAGAAATACAAGGTTTTTTGTATGTAGAACAAGCTGATATAAATATATCAGGTAGTGCAAAAATAGATTTTAACGAATTAATAACAAAAGGAAATGAGTTAACAATTAATGGAAACGCCGTAACAACTGGTAAAATTTATGCAAATAATACTAATATAAATATAACTGGAAGTGCTAGTCTTGAATATGGAATAGTGACATCAGGTCAAAATGTAACTATAAACGGAGGGGTATCTCCAATAAATTATATATATGCTCCAAATGCAGATGTAAATTTAACTGGAAGTGCAAGGATAGAAGGAAGTGTTATTTCAAAAAATTTATATTTAACAGGTAATTCATATATAAAAGGAAAAGGAGATATTGAAATAACAGGACCAATAATACCAGAACTTATTATTGCTGAACCTAGAGATGCTGATAGAGATCAGACTATAGTTTTTCATGCTTCTAAATATATCGATAAAGATTTTACAGATTTATCGTATTTAGAAGATGATAATAGTTCAACTATTCAAGCAATAAGAACGATAAATTCTTTAGATGTAGAGAACTTAAGCTATAACTTAGTTAACGATTATATTGAATATAATTCAAAATGGTATTTTAAGGGTAGTAGTGCAGGAAGTGATATATTTATAAATAAAGATGTAATGGAAGGTATAGATAATGTTACAAATGTGTCTAAATTAACATTAAAAGATTCATTAAAAAATAAACTTATAGATATTTATTACCCATTAAAGCTAAATAATATTAAATTAAATCAAAATAGTGATTTAGTAAATATAACTTGGAAGAAAATAGAAGCAAATAAATATGCTAAATATTTTAATAATCAAAAAATCATGTTTAGACTTTATAGAAATAATCAAACTAAATATAAATACGATGTTTATAATAAAACATATAATAAAAATTTATTATCACAAGAAAATTATCAAGATTTTATAGATAATAAAATAGATTATGTAGATATCGAATTTAATTATTATGTATATAATAAAAAAGCTGAATATGGGAATATGACATTTATATATTCACCAGAAAATTTTGTAATTCAAGGATTACCTATAAATGAAGAATTTGTAATTGAAATATATACAGAATATAGTGATGAAAATGGAGATTATGATATATATAATTTAGAAACAACAGCTGTTTTTACCTCAGGAAAACCAGCAATAGATGAAGGAAGTAATGCAACAGCAAATAATATTTATATGATAAATAGTATAGATAAATCTTCATATCCAGTAATAAATGTAGACTTTTTTACAAAAGCACCTAAACAACTTTCATTAACTACAGATAATATTTTATCTAATGAAAATGGAGAAATAGGTTATATAAAAGAAATAAGAGAAACAGAAGAGAAATTAGGGAAAGTTTCAACTATAACTAAATCTAATAAAATGGGACTTAAATATCCTCTTGATGTTATAATTATGGCTGATGGGTCTGCATCAATGAGTCAAGAATTAGCAGCTGTAAAAGATAGTTTAAGCGATATAGTAGCCTTGCTTGAGTCAAATGGATTTGATGTAAAATTTAATATTATTTCATTTGAAGCACCTCAAGATGCTTGGCTTTTAAATGGTTCAAATAGTGATACTAATAGAATAAAATTTGTACCTGAAACAAATGATGGAAAAGATGATTTTAAAGTTAAATCAACAATAGGATATGGAAATGGTGTACTAGAAGGAGCTATTAGATATGATCAATTTGATTATAAAGATAGTAGTTGGAATACCTATCGTTCATCACATATAGTAGATGTACCATCACCAGCAAAGAAAAGAAATTATGGTGAAGTATATTTTAGAGAATATTATCGTAATTTTGTACAAGAAAAAGCTGATCCAAATAATATATATAAAATTTTAAAAAGAAAAATTTTTAGAAAAACATCAGGAAGAATGGTTAGAAATGGAGAATATTATCTAACTGTATATAAAGGAAATGATGAAGGAACTGGAGATGGATGGTTTGATGATCTTTCAATAGTACAACAAGCAATAAAACAAGTAGGCGCTAATGGTGTAAGAGGAAGTAGTATTTATTGGGATGGAGTAACAGGTATTCAAGGTAATGGAGCTTGGGCGTTGCATTATGCAATAAAACGTTTTGAAGATTATGGAAGAGGTCTTGATAAATACGGTAATATAACTTCAAATAAAAATGATATAATATTAAAATCTAAGAAATGGATTATTATGCCAACAGATGAAGGTTTAGACGCAGGACCGCGAATTAATAAATTAGGTTATACATATAATGATGTAATAGAAAAATTATCTGAAAAAATGAAAAATAATAATATTTATTTTTCATTAATAGCTAATAATAGAAGCTCCTCATCTGTAAGACCATATACTGATTTTAGAAATCAACCAGGATTAGATATTTCTTGGCATTATATTACTAGTAACACTACATTGTTAAAATCATATTTAGTAGAAGATGCAAAAAAATTAGGGATAATTCAAAGATGGGATTTAAAATATACAACACCTTTTAATGATGATATCTATGAAGAAGGGAAAAATAGAAAAGTATATTTTGATTTAAATTTAACACTTGATACCGGAAGTGATGCAGTATTAACAAAACAACTTGAAGATGTAACAGAAAATAGTAATAGAATTTATATAGAACCAGTACTAAAAACTCTTGAAATACATATTACAACACCTAATGAAGATGCAACAAATAGAATATTTAAAGTAGAAAATAATTTAATAAAAATTAATGGTTGGGCAAAAGATAAGTACACAGATTTAAGTAGAATTTGGATAGCAATAAAAAATTCAAAAGGAGATATAGTATATGTAGATAAAAATAGTTATAATAATATACAAAATGGTACTATTGATACGCAATATCCATTTACATTTAATATACCTGAATCAAATTTAAATAAAGGTGAAATATATAATGTATACGCATATGTAGAAAATAAAAATGGATTAAGAGAACAAAAAATATTAGAAAATATATACTTTATGCCTGAATTAAAAAGTACTACTATTACAAATAATACGAATAAAGAACTTTTTGAAAAGTTAAAAGTATTTAGTACTAATGATATAATAAAATATACTTCAGTAACAAGTTCTAATAGTAATATAACAGATAATTTTTATATGAATAATGGAAATGTAGCAGAACTAAAAATAACTTTAGATGCTGATAGTATTATAACTATAAATGAAAAACCTTTTGGATTAACATTAAGTGGACTAGATAAAATTACTTTTGTTAAATCAAAAAATAATAATAATGGAACAGTAGATTTAATCTATAATATAGAAATAACAGATGATATAGAAGAAGAAACATATATTAGTGGAAAAATATATAATAATGAAATAGTGAAAATAAAAGTAATAAAAAATAAAAGTGATACTGCAAAATACGGAGAAATTTCAAAATATAAAAAAGGAACAACGCCTTTAGAGCCTATAGAAGGTGAATATTACTTAAATGATGCCGGAAGTATTGATATAATAGGGGGTGATATAGATACTATAGGTTATATAGCTTTATATAATTATGATCAAACAGAATCAGATTTGATAGAAACTAAAACAAATATTTTATCTAGTAAAGATATAGATTTAACTAATAATATCTATTGGAATGCAACAAACTCTAATGAACTCAGTATAAGTACAGATAAAATAAAAGAGAGTAATTCTTTAGATGGAAAATATCAGATTAAAAAAATAGTAACAATAAGTAAAACTGGGAAAATAGCTAATAAGGTAGTAACTGCTGTTAATTTTAAAAATAAATTATTAGAAGAATATAATAATAACACAGAAGGAGTATTAAATAGTGTATACTATATGGATACAATAGCACCAGTTATAACTGATTTTACTATTGAAAAAATAACTAATACAGATTTTACAGATTTTAAAGTAGGAGATAAATTTAATATAAATCTTACTGTAAAAGATAATAAATTATCTTTTAATAAAGAAAATTATATATTATTAACTAATCCTGATTTAGAAACATCACTTGAATACGAACAAAATAAAATAGATTTTAAAGATAATATAAGTGAAATTACAGAAAATAATAAAGTTATTGAGCAATTTAAGCTTATTCAAGAAAAAGAATTAATAAAAGAACTTATTGGAAGACAGGAGATAGAGTTTGATATAGAAGTAATAGATAAAGCAGGAAACTCAGCAAAATCTTCAGAGAGCAATTTAACTCAAACTATTACATATAATAATGAAATTATAGAAAACATTGATATAACTCTTACATCTGATATGGAAAATTCAGCAGATTCTACTAATTTTATAGAACAAATAATGGATGAAGAGTTTAAAATAATAAAAAATAAAATATATTTTACTATAAATGGTAAAAATAGTAATGGTGACAATGTAGATTTATCAAAAGCAATAATAACAATAAACAATAAAAATTATACTATTACAAATTTTATTAATAAAGACATTACAGTAGATAATGGTATGAATAATATTTCAAAAATAACTCTTTATTCTACTTCTGGATATGAAAAAACATTTATAACATCAGATAGTATAACTGTAGATTCAAAAGCTTCAACATTAGGAAATTTAAAAATATTAAAAGATAATAAATTTGATAGTAATCCTATAAATAATTTTAAAATATATATTGATTATAAATCAGGAACGAATTATACACTAATATTAGATGCTAGTAATATGAAAGATTATACAAAATTATGGAAAATAATAATAAAAGAGGTAAGAATAAAAGGTGTAAAAGTAACAGATCTTAAATATACAGATGAAGGTGTTGAAAAAATTCTAGGTGAAAATACAACATTTGAATATACAGTTGATATAAATAATTACGAAACATATAAAACTAAGATAAAAAATAATGAGTTACTTGATGGGGAAGTAAAAGTAATAGCATTAAATATAAGTAATCATAAAGATGTAGCTGGAGGTAGAATTACATTTAAATTAGATATATTAGATAATTTATCTAATAGCCTTGGAAGTGGATTCCAAATAGAAGGATTTGTACCAAAAGCTGATTTTGAAATTATAGGTAAAAGTGAAGAAAGCTCTAGAAGCAGAACTAGTAAAGTAAAAATAGTAGGAGATTCTCAAAATGATTTTGAAGTACAATCAGTAGATGAATAATACTTGAAATTATATTTTATCTATGATAAAATATGTTATACTTAAATAATAAGGTGATTTTATGCTGAGAAAATTAAGGAAAACTAAAAATAAATTTAAACAAAAAAAATTAAAGAAAAAAATAAATAGAATATATTTTTTAAAAGACTCTCTTTTTTAAGGGGAGTCTTTTTCATTTTTTTAGATTTAATAAAAATAATAATAAAGGAGTGATTTTATGTTGAAGAAGAAACATCTTTATATTCCATTGGGAATATTAATTTTTATGACATTGGGAACAATTTATTCATGGAGTGTGTTTAGGAAACCATTACAAATTGCATTAAATCTAAATGCAACAGAGTCAGGATTACCATATACTATATTTTTAATGTGTTATGCGCTTACTATGCCTATTGCTGGAAGTTTTTTAGATAAAATAGGGCCTAGACTTACAATAATATTTGGGGGAATATTAGTAGGAATAGCTTGGTTTTTATCTAGTTATGCAACAAATATAGGTTTTCTTATATTCACATACGGAGTACTAGGTGGAATAGGGGTAGGTATTGTATATGGAGCTCCAATGAGTGTAGCAGCTAAATGGTTTCCAAATAATAAGGGACTTGCAGTGGGAGCTACTCTTGCTGGATTTGGGTTATCTCCATTTATTACAGCACCACTTGCATCAAATTTAATTGAAAAATTTGGGATTTTTTCAACTTTTAAAATTTTAGGTATAGTTTTTATAGTAATAAATGTAATTTTAGCTTTACCATTTGAATACCCAAAAGAAAACACCTATAATTTAATAAAAGAAAATAAAAAATCAAAAAATTATACTTTAAAAGAAATGTTAAATACAAAAGAATTTTATATCTTATTTATTACTTATACAATCGGAACTTTTGTAGGCTTAATGATAATAGGAATAAGTAGTCCATTTGCTCAAAATTTACTAAATATATCGCCAAAACAAGCAGCTATATATGTATCTTTCTTTGCTATTTTTAACGGAATTGGTAGACCTTTATTTGGAATATTAGTAGATAAATTTGGAGTAAAAATAAGTATAAATGTTTCATATTTTATATTACTAATTTCTTCTATAATTGTTATCTTAACAGGAGAACATAGTATAATTGCCTATATTATAAGTTTTTCTATGTTTTGGTTAAATCTTGGTGGGTGGCTATCTATTGCTCCAGCAGCTACAAGTAAAATATTTGGAAGTAAAAATTATTCACAAAACTATGGAGTAATGTTTTTAGCTTATGGAATAGGAGCTCTATTAGCTGGAATAATTTCAGGAATTATAAAAGATACATTCGGTTCATATATATATGTATTTTATCCAGTAATTCTTTTATTAATAATAGGTATAATATTAGTAAATTTAAATTTAAAAGAAAAAGAAATATTAAAAAAAATATCTTTATAAATAAAAAAAATCAAGGAGATTAGTAAAATTTAAATAATCACCTTGATTTTATATATTTTTTTTGGTAACATTTATAAGTTAGAATAAATATTTGAAAGGAGAAAAAATGAATTTAAAAAAATCATACATTGATGCATTTAATTTATTAAAGAAGTTTATAGAAAATGAAAATAATTTTAAAATAACTGAAGAAATTTCAAAAGAAATAACAAAAGCTTTTAAAAATGGTAATAAAGTAATGATATGTGGAAATGGTGGAAGTAATTGTGATGCAATGCATTTTGCAGAAGAGTTTACAGGAAGGTTTAGAAAAAATAGAAAAGCTCTTCCAGCAATAAGTATTTCGGATTCTTCTCACATTACTTGTGTAGGAAATGACTATGGATTTGATTATATATTTTCTAAAGGCGTAGAAGCATATGGAAAAAATGGTGATATATTAATTGGCCTTTCTACAAGTGGAAATTCTACTAATGTAATAAAGGCATTTGAGAAAGCTAAAGAGCTAAATATAAAAACAATTGGTTTATTGGGAAAAAATGGTGGGAAATTAAAAGGAAATTGCGATTATGAATTTATAATTCCTGGAATTACATCTGATAGAATTCAAGAAATTCATATGATGATACTTCATATAATAATAGAAGGTGTAGAAAGAATAATGTTTCCTGAATTATATTAAAAAAAGAGAAGTTTATTTAATTAGACTTCTCTTTTTTTGTATTGATATTATTAAAAAATTATTTTAATTTTTTAAAATTGATTTTGCAATTTCATCAGATTTTTCTTTATTAATCAATAATTCTATTAATTTTAACCCAAAATCAATAGATGTCCCCACTCCTCTCGAAGTAATGATATTATCAGCTACTACAACTTTTTCATTTGGAAGATAATTAGCATTTAATAAATATTTTTCAAACCCAGGATAACATGTAGCATTTTTTTCTTCTAAAAATCCCATTTTACCAAGTATCATAGGAGCAGCACAAATAGCTGCAATGTATTTATTATCAAGATCAAAATCAATTATAACTCTTTTTAAATCATCACTATTTTCTAAATTAGTAGTTCCCGGCATACCTCCAGGTAATATTATCATATCTATTTCATCATAATTTACTTCATTTAATAACTTATCTACTGTTATTTTTATTCCCTGACTACTCTCAATAATCTTATCTTGAGTAATAGAAACCGTTATTATATCTATTTCTGCTCTTCTTAATAAATCAACTTGTGTTAAAGCTTCTATCGTTTCAAAACCATTTGCTAAATGAATAGCTACTTTCTTTTTCATTTTAAACCTCCTATTGAAATGATTTTATAATTTCAAATATACCCGTTGCTAACATTTTTACACCTGTTGCAATAATAAATATTTGCATTACACGTGAAAGAATATATAAAACTAATTTACCAAATATTTTTTCTATAAAATGAGAATAAGTAAGTAATACTTTTATTATAATAAAAGCTATAATTGTAGCAAGTATTACATAAAGGCTACCGGATTCTTTTTTTATAATAAGAATAGTCGTCATAGTACCAGGCCCTACTAATATAGGAAATGCCATAGGAATAATACCTTGCTGTAAAATTTCTTCTTCACTTTCAAGAATATTTTTACTTGAGTTATTTTGTTTTTTTTCTTTAGGTGTAAGCAAACTTTTAATAGCTACTATAATAAGTATAAGTCCCCCCGCAACTTTTATTTGCATCATTTCCACTTTAAAAAAATATTTAAGTAAAATATCTCCTATTAATCCAAAAAGAATAACAATAGAAAAACCAGTATAAACTATTAAATCAAATAATTTATTCCTCATTTTTTTAGATAAACTTTCTGTCATACTTACAAATAATGGTACGTTTCCAAACGGATTCATTACAGCTAGTAGAGTAGTAGCTATTATAAATATTTTTGTTATCATTAATTTTTTTTCTCCTTTGTGTAATCTATAGTATATTCTAACTTACCGCTTTTATTATAAAAATAATGTGTATTAATTTTTTTATTTTCCTTATAGAATTCAATAGATTGAATATTACCATTTTTATAATAACTAGTTATTTTACCATCAAACCTTCTATTTTTATAAGAACCTTCTAATTGAAGAATTCCGTCTTCATAATAATATCTAAAAGGTCCGTTTGCTTGACCATTTTTATAAGTTATTTCATATTTTTTATTTTTATTTGGATAAAAATATGTTTCAATACCATTTTTTAAATTATTTTTATAATTAATGATTTCTCTGATATTACCATTTTCATAAAATTCGATAATTTCTCCATTTAACATAGAGTTTTTATAGTTATATTCAGCTTTTAATGAATTTTGAGGATTATCATAGTATACTTTTGATATTCCTTCTAATTTATTATTAATTAAATAATTTTTTCGTTTAATTTTATTTTGTTCATAATTATAATAGATAGTTTCTTCGGCTATTTCTTTTGAATAGTCTATAATAGAGATAATATTCCCATTTATATCATAAACAATTTTTTTCCCTATAGGTAAATCATTTTGATACATAACTTCACTCTTTTTTATTAAATTAGGAAAATCAAAACTTTTTGGATAATATTCAATAGATATTCCATTTTTTTTATTATTTTTATAGTATTCAGATAAAATAATATCTCCATTTTCATTGTATTTATTTACTTCACCATTTTTTAATCCATTTTTATACTCACCTTCTTCTTTAACACTACCAGTCATATAAAATTTACGATATTTACCATTTAATACATTATTTTTATAATTATAAATGCTTTTAGGAATAACATTAGAATAATACTCTATTACTTCACCATTTAGTTGATTTTCAAAATAAGTTTCTTTTTTACATAAAGAACCATTTTCATTATATAATAGGGTAACACCATTTTTTAATCCATTTTTATATTCTATTATTTCTTTTATATTTCCATTTTTATAATAATTGATTTCTTTTTTTAATATATTATTTTTATATTCTAACACAGATTTTCTATTTTTTTTACTTACATCATAATATTCTGTTTTTATTATTTTATTATTTTTTATTTTAAAAGGTTTTAAATTTGTGCAACTCACTAAGAATACTATAAAAAAAACAATTAATATTTTAATAATAACTCCTCCTTAAATTAAGATTAAAATTGTGATATAGATATCATAATAAATATTCTGTCTAATTCTAACATAAACTATAATATATTTCAAAAAAAATTTAACAAAAAAGTTATTTTTTTTGACATAAAATCTGAATATATGTTATAATTTTATAATAAAAAAAACTAAAAATTTCAAAAAAATTTCAAAAAAATTTTGAAAAGAGGGATGACATTGGGGTGTCTAAATTTTTTTGAAGTTGAAAAAATATTAAAAAATAATCATATATTAATTTTTTTTGAGGGGAATTTTACTCAAAAAAAATTATATGAATTAGTTGAGTCTTTAAAAAATAAATTAAATTTAAATTATGAACATTGTTATTTAGAAAATAATTATTCTATTTTAAAAAAAGTATGTTCTATATTTATTGAAATGGCTCAAAATATTCAACTTCATTCACTTAAACAAAATAATTTAAAAAATGGAATTATTATTGCTATTGAAAAAGAAAAAAATTATAAAATTTATTCAGGTAATAATGTTTCTTCTGAAATTGGTAGAGAACTTATAGAAAAATGTAATTATTTAAATTCATTAAATTCTACTGAAATAAAAAAATTATATAAAAAAAAATTAAAAGAGCCCAGACTAAATAAAAATAGTGCAGGATTAGGTTTAATCTATATGAGGAAAAATTCATTAAATTCTCTAAAAGCCGAAATAAAAAAAATTGATAAAAACACGTCATTTTTCACTTTAGAAGTTACAATAGATAAGGAGGGAATTTAATTAGGGATGGAAAATTTATACATTGAAGGGACACAAGATAATTTTGATATAAAATGTAATAAAAATACCGGTAAGATAATTTTAAAAGGGAATTCTTATCCAGAAAATGTTGTTTATTTTTTTGATGAGATATTTAAATGGATAGAAGCATATATAGAAGAAGTTAAAAACAAAATTACTTTAGAACTATATATTGATTATCTAAACACAAGCTCTTCTAAATGTATGCTTGATATTTTTGATTTATTAGAATCTTATTATTTAGATGGTGGAAAAGTACTTATTAAATGGTTCTATAAAAAAAATGATAGAAATATATTAGAAACAGGTGAAGAATTTAAAGAAGATTTAGAAATTCCCTTTGAAATAATTGAAATTTAATTTTTAAAGGGAGGAATATGAAATTTTATTTAGAGAATAAAATACTAAAAAAAGCTGAAGAAAAGATACTTTATTTTAAAAAAAATAATGAAATAAACAAAGAAGAAGTAATTTCTGAATATTTCAAATTAAAAAAAAATTATGAAAAAATGTTAAGAAAATTTGAAAAACTAATAAAAATAAATGATATACAACAGCAAAAGTTACTTACTTTAACGGATAAGTTTAAAAGTATTTCTCATAAAGATGATTTAACAAATATCTATAATAGAAGAAAGTTAAAAAATATATTAGTAGAAAATTATAATAAATTTATAAATGATAACACTAGTATTTTTTCTATTACTCTAATTGATATAGATTTTTTTAAAAATGTTAATGATACTTTCGGACATGATATTGGAGATCAAATAATAAAAGAAATTAGTACTTTTATTTTAGAAAATAAACAAAAAGAAGATTATTTTGGAAGATGGGGCGGAGAAGAGTTTTTAATTATTTCTCCTCAAAAAAATTGTTATGATGTAAAATTATATTATGAAAAATTAAGAAAAATTATTTCTGAGAAAGTTTTTTCTGATAAAAACATTCAAAAAACTTGTAGTTTTGGAATTACAACTATTAAAATTAATGATACCTTGGATACTTTACTAAAAAGATCTGATGTAGCACTCTATATTGCAAAAGAAAATGGGAGAAATAGAATAGAGATTTTATAAAAATAGGCTATATTTTAATATATTCAAAATATAGCCTATTTTTTAAATAATATACTTTTATTAAAAATATTGAATTTCAATATTTTTAATAAAAAATTTTAACTTTATAATAGTATCCTTATTTTTATAATAAAAACCTATCCCTTTTTCTTGTTTATTTTTTATTTCATTTAATTTAGAATTGTTAATTAATATATTTTTTACAGATTTATTTTTTAGAACAATATATAAGTTCTTATTTTTCGGTATATAATTAATATTTTTTATATTAAAACTAATTTTATTTTTTTGTTTTTTTATCTCTATATTAGTAAAAACTCCTTTTAAATAATTCTTTGATATTCCGTCATCTAAGTACAAAATATGATTTGTATCTTCATCACCATATATATTTATATAAAGAGGCGAATTATTTTCATTTTCATCAATATATTGTACTATATCTTGCATTGGAATAATAGCATTCTCTTTAATAAAAATAGGAATTATATCTAATGGAGCATTAATTAAATAAGTTTTCCCTCCTTGATAAACTTCATTTGTATAAAAATTTATCCAGTTATTCCCTTTTGGAAAATATACTTCTCTTTTAAAAGTATTTTCTTTTATAACAGGTGTTATAAGTAAAGAATCACCAAATAAAAATTCATCTTCTATTGTATATAACTTTTCATCATTGGTATATTCTAAAAATAAAGCTCTCATTAATGGGATACCATTTTTAGATGATTCATAAATATAGTCATAAATATATGGTATTAATTTATACCTTAAATTAATATACTTTTTTATAATTTTAGTCGTCTCTTCATTAAAGGCCCACGGTTCTTGAGGATTTGTATTATCTGCGGTATGATTTCTAAAATAAGGATAAAATATTCCTAATTGCATCCAACGAATAAATAATTCTTTTGATGGTGAAGTAATAAAACCACCGACATCAGCACCTGAAATAGGAACTCCTGATAATCCTAAATTTAAAAGCATTGGAATACTTAAGGCTAAATGTTCAAAATTTGATCTATTATCTCCCGTCCAAACACCAGCATATTTTTGAATTCCTGCATAACCGCTTCTACTTAATATAAAATTTCGGTAATTTGGTCTATGACTATTCAATCCTTCTAGAGAAGCTCTTGCCATTTCCTGACCATACACATTATGAATTTTAGTATGAAAAGATTTTTTATTAAAATCTGTATGCAATGTATTTAAAGGAAGTGTATTAGATTTGCTATTTAAAATACTCGGTTCATTCATATCATTCCAAAATCCATCAATTCCTAAATTAATTAAAGGAATATATTGTTTTCCCCACCATTCTTTTACAGTTTTATTTGTAAAATCTGGAAATACCGCTAATCCCGGCCAAACTTTTTCTTTAATTAATTCTTCTTTATCATTTTTTAAAAAAACATTTAGTTCTTTTCCACTATCATAAACATTATACCCTGACTTCATTTTTATTCCTGGATCTATAATACTCACAACTTTAAATCCCATATTATGTAGTTCATCTATCATTTTTTTAAAATCTGGAAATTTATTATTATCAATTGTAAAAGATTTATATCTATCCATATAATCTATATCTAAATATATTGCATCAGCAGGAATATTTTTATCTCTAAAAGATTTTGCTAATTCTATTACTTTTTTTTGTGGATAATAACTATATCTAGATTGATGATATCCAAACAACCATTTTGGTGGCAAATTTATTCTACCAGTTAAATTAGTATAACTTTTAATAACCTCTTTTGGATTATTTCCACTAATAAAATAATAATTTAATTCTCCATCAAGAGCTCCAAAATAATATTTATCTTTTTCAGTATATCCAATATCAAAATATGTTTGATAAGTATTATCAAATAAAATTCCATTACAATACTCTTTATTAAATTCTATAAAAAATGGAATAGACATATAGAGTGGATCCGTATTTTTATCATAATCATAGCTATCATTATTCCACATTTTCATTTGAAAACCATTTTTTACTAAATCACCTGTTTTTTCTCCAAAACCATAATATTTACTATTATTTAATATAAGTTTTTTGTTATAAAATCTATTTCCATTCCATTTTATTTCTATATCTTTACTAATTAATTTTTCTCCTCTGTATATTTCTATATTAAAATTTTTTTTAGAAATTTTTAATGTAAGAGTATTTGTAGATAAATATATATAGTCCTTATCTTTTGAATAAATAAAATCTTTAAATTTATTATTATTAATAACTGCATAACTTTTTTCTGAAAATTTATTATTATTACTTATTTGAACATGAACAATATTATTATCTATAAAAGAAATTTTCGTTCTTATTTTTCCATAATGATATATAATTATAAAATCTTTCTTTGAAGATACATATCTTACATCCCCTACATTTTTCCAAACAGTTAAAAATTCTTTACTCTTTATTATTTTAAATTCTTCACTAAAAGTAATAATAGAATTTATTACTAATAAAAAAATTATAATTTTTAAAAACTTATATTTAATAAACAAAAAATCACTCCTTAACATTTTTAACACTTTCTCTTATAACAAGTGATACATCCATTTCTATATTTTTTTTAATATCATCATATTCAATAATTTTTATAAGTTCTTCAGCAGCACTTTGTCCTTTTTTATAGATATTTTGATCAATAGTAGTTAATTTTGGATATATATATTTACTAAGAGATATATTATCAAATCCTACGACTGAAAAATCATTAGGGATTTTTATTTCTAATTCTTGTAATCTATTGATCAGACCAATAGCAATAATATCAGAAGTTACAAAAGCTGCAGTAAACTGTTTCCCTATTAAATCTTTTATTTTATCAGCAATATAAACTCCAGAATCATAATGAAGATATTTCAATTCAAAACAATTACTTTCATAAAAATTTAGATTATACTCACTTAATGCCTCAATATATCCATTAAAACGATTTTTTTCAACTTTACTTAGATTAATTCCTGTATTTATAAATGCTATATCTTTATGACCATTTTCAATAAGATACTTTGTAGCTAAATATCCACCTTTTTTATCAGCAATATAAACTCTAGAAAAACCATTTGTAGCATCTCTTAGATCATCTACAATGACAGTCGGTATTTTTAATTGCTCAAGGTATTCATAAATATAATTACTTGTAAGTCCAAAACATATAACACCATCAATTGCTCTTTTTCTAATCCAATTTTTTATATTAAATTTATTTTCATTAACACCAGTAAAAATTATATCATATTTATTTTTTATTGTACTTAAATATCTATTTATTCCTGATAAAAATTCTTGTAAAAAGAAATTTTCTTGTAAAATATCAGTATCTTTATATATAGGCAAAATTACACCTATTAAATATGATTTTCCTTCAGATAAACTTTTAGCACCAATATTTATATTAAAATCAAGTTTTTCTATAGCTTTTAATACTTTAATTTTAGTTTCTTCAGTAAATTTATTTTCAATATTATTTATAACATTTGAAACTGTGGTTTTTGATACTCCAGCCAAATCTGCAACATCTGCAATTGTATACTTTTTCTTCATAAATATTTCTCCTTTTAGTTTACCATTTTACTTTTAAAGTATATTCTTTTATAAGTTATTTGTCAATATAAGTAAAGTTATTTTTATATATTTACCTAAAAAACAATATTGTTTTAATTCTGTTAAAAAAGTTTTAAAATCAAATTTTAGTTTTGATTTATGAAAAGATTTTTAAAAAAAGACAATAATTATTTGAAAAAAAACTAATAAAACTATATAATTAATAGTGGGGATATTCCAAGTTAAATTATGGGAGTGTTGAAATCATGAATGAACTATTTCATACAGAAACTATAAAAAACAATGAAAAAAATATAGGAAAAAAGAAATGGAAGATAATTATTGCTGATGATGAACCAGATATACATTCTGTAACTAAATTAGTTTTAAAAGATTTTAAATATGATAATAAAAAATTAGAATTAATTAACTGCTATAATGATAAAGAAACAAAACATGCATTAATTAATAATAAAGATACTGCTATTATATTATTAGATGTTGTAATGAATAAAAATAATTCTGGTTTAGAAATAGTTAAATTTATTAGAAATGAATTAAATAATAGAAGTATTAGAATAATATTAAGAACAGGACAACCTGGCTTAGCGCCAGAAAGAAATATTATATTAAATTATGATATAAATGATTATAAAGAAAAAACAGAATTAACAGCTCAAAAACTTATTACATCTATAATATCTTCCCTTAGAGCATATAAAGAAATCATAAATATTGAAAGAAATAAACTTGTATTAGAAAAAATTATTTCTATTGCTCCCAAATTATTTAAACTTGAACATAATTTAAAAAGTTTTTCAAAATTAATTGCTGATGAATTTAAAGATACTTTTGATATAGATAAAAGTTTTATTTTATGTGTAAAAAAGAAGAGTTTTAATATTATTCATAGTTTTTCTATAGAGAAAGAAGAAATTAAAAATATTTATAAAAATTTGTTTTTAAATAGTAATATAGAGTGTCTAAAGCGGCCTAAAGATAGTTTGATTAAAGAGAATATTTTTGTAGGTTGCCTAAAATATTTTAATAATAAAAAATTGTATGTATATTTTGAAAATACAGAGCCTTTAAGTGATATAGATAAAAATTTAATAAATATATTTTGGAAAAATATAGGAACTGCCGTTGAAAATATTATTTTAAATGAAGAGATTTTATCTACACAAAAAGATGTTATACTTACATTAGGAGAAGCCATTGAAAACAGATCAGAAAAAACAAATTTTCATGTAAAAAGAATTTCAGAATATGCGTATTTATTTGCTAAAAAATATGGTCTTGATGAACACAAATCTAAAATACTTAAATATGCTGCACCATTACATGATATAGGAAAAATTGGAATAACAGAAAAAATATTAAATAAACCTACAAAACTTAAATTTGAAGAATTTGAAGTAGCAAAACAACATGCACAAATAGGACATAATATTTTAAAAATTTCAAAACGAGCTTTATTACAAGCAAGTGCTATAATAGCATATGAACATCATGAAAAATGGGATGGAACTGGATATCCAAGAGGTTTAAAAGGTAAAGAAATAAATATTTTTTCTAGAATAATTAGTATTTGTGATGTATTTGATTCCATGTTACATCCTAAAATATATAGAAAAGAATATTCTTTAGAAAAGACTTTAGAATATATAAAATCTGAAAAAGGTAAACATTTCGAACCAAAATTAGTTGATATTTTATTAGAAAATATAGAAGAATTTATAAAAATTAAAAATAAAATTAAAAACTCTTGACGATTCAAGAGTTTTTTGTTATCTATCTTTTAATTTTACATATTTATTAATACTACTTACATTTTTATAAGCAGGTCTTATAATTTTTTTATCACTTAAAATTTGTTCGATTCTATGAGCACACCAACTTGCTATTCTAGCTGTTGCAAAAAGTGGCGTGTATAATTCTTGTGGTATATTAAGCATTGAATAAACAAACCCTGAATATAAATCCACATTAGCACAAATTAATTTATTTTTTTGTTCTAAAAAAATTTCTTTAGTTAATAATTCAATATTTTCGTATAATTCAAATTCTTTTACAGCATTTTTATCTATAGCCAATTCTCTAGCTTTTTCTTTTAATAACATTGCTCTAGGGTCAGAAATAGTATAAATAGCATGTCCCATTCCATAAATAAGACCTTGTTTATCAAAAACTTCTTTATTTAAAATTTGTTTAAGATATTTTTTTAATTCTTCTTTATTAGAATAATTTTTTACATTTTCTTTAATATTATCTATCATATTTCTTACTTTTATATTTGCACCACCATGCTTAGGTCCTTTTAATGATCCAACTGCTGTAGCAATAGCAGAGTAAGTGTCTGTACCACTAGATGATACAACGTGTGTAGCAAAAGCAGAGTTATTTCCTCCACCATGTTCTGCATGCATAACTAAAGATAAATCTAATACTTCAGCTTCAATTCTTGTAAATTTAGAATCAGCTCTACTCATATGAAGTATATTTTCAGCTGTACTATAATCCTCTCTAGCTGGATGGATAAATAAGCTTTTATTGTCATAATTATAAACTTTTGCTTGATATCCATAAGCTATTATAGTAGGGAATCTAGCAATAAGATATAAACTTTGTTTAACTATATTATTAATAGATATATCATCTGGATTATCATCTAATGAGTATAAAAATAAAATTGTTCTTTGTAAAAGGTTCATTACATCTTTACTTGGAAGTTTTAAAATAAAATTTTCATTAAATCCAGATGGAAGATTTCTCATACTTCCTAATAATTTATTAAAATCGTCTAATTCTTTTTTATTTGGAAGTTTTCCAAAAAGTAAAAGATAAATAGTTTCTTCAAATCCATATCGTTTATCTTCTTGGAAACCATTAACTATTTCATTTATTTCTATGCCTCTATAAAAAAGTTTTCCTTCACGAGGTATTTTTTTATCATCTTCAATAACATATCCATGAACTGATCCTACTTCTGTAAGTCCAACAAGAACTCCAGTTCCATTATTGTTTCTTAATCCTCTTTTTATATCATACAGATCATAATAAGTAGGATTAATTTTATTATTTTCTTTTGCATGTTCTATTAATTTATTTAATGTTTTAATATTTGATTCTGATATCATAGATACCTCCTTTTTTAAAGAAGTGCAGAGATTTTATCTACTAAATAATCTCCAAATTCTGTAGTAGTTGCATTACCTCCCAAATCTTTTGTTAATACTTTTCCTTCTTTAAATGTTTCTTTTAATGCTGTTAATATTATATCTGCTCTTTTATTTTCACCAAGATATCTTAACATAGATATTCCAGATAAAAGAAGTGCAGTTGGATTTGCTAAATTTTTACCGGCAATATCTGGAGCACTACCATGAACAGCTTCAAATATCGCAATATCTTCCCCAATATTAGCTCCTGGAGCCATACCTAATCCTCCAATTAAACCAGCAGCTAAATCAGATAGAATATCCCCATATAAATTCATAGTAACTATTACTTCAAATTGATTTGGATTAATTACCATTTGCATACACATATTATCAATAATTACTTCTTTTAATTCTATTTCTGGATAGTCCTTTGCTACTTCTCTAGCACAATTTAAAAATAACCCATCAGCAAATTTTAAAATATTGGCTTTATGTGCTACCGTAACAACTTTTTTATTATTTTTTTTAGCATATTCAAAAGCAGCTTTTACTATTCTTGTACTTCCTTTTTTAGTAATTACTTTTATAGCTTCAACTGTTTCTTCATCAATTTTATTTTCTTTACCTATATATAAACCTTCTGTATTTTCTCTAAATATAACCATATCTATATTTTCATATCTACTTTTTATTCCTTCAAAGCTTTTTACTTCTCTAACATTTGAATATAGATCATATTTTTTTCTAAGTTGAACATTTATACTTCTAAAACCTTTTCCTATAGGAGTAGTAATAGGCCCTTTTAATGCAATTTTATTTTTTTCGATACTTTCAAATACATTATTGGGTACTAATTCTCCTGTTTTTTCATATACATCTATTCCAGCGTTAACCTCTTCCCAATTTATTTTTACTTTTGTAGCATCAATTATTTTTTTAGTAATCGCGGCTATTTCTGGTCCTATACCGTCACCTGGAATTAAAGTTACATTATACATACGTATATCCCCCTTATTTTTATTTTTTCATATATAAAAGAAATTCAAAGTATTAATAATTTTATAAAACTTTGAATTTCTTTATATCAATTAATAATCAAAATTAATTTTATTTTTTTGCATAGTTTAAGTATCCACCTTCAAGAAGTATTGCTTTTTCTCTATCTGATACTTCTAAAATAGCTTTAAACTCTTTATTTTTAGTTTTATTTACTATTGTAAATATACCTGCTTTTACACTATCGATACAATTATTAAGTACTAATTCATCAAATTCATCAATATTATTATAATCTTCTTTATTTTCAAATACTAATGGTAAAATCCCTGAATTTATAAGATTTGCTTTATGAATTCTAGCAAATGATTTTGCAATAACAGCTTTTACTTTTAAATATAAAGGAACTAAAGCTGCATGTTCTCTACTTGAACCTTGTCCATAATTATCTCCACCTATTACAAATCCACCATTATATTTTTCTGACCTTGCTTTAAAATCATCTACTATTGTAGCAAAACAACTTTCAGATAATTTTGGTATATTTGATCTAAATGGTAATAATTTTGCATTCGAAGGCATAATATCATCTGTAGTAATATTATCTCCTGTTTTTAATATTACATTTTTAGTAATACTATTTTCTAAAGCATTATTTAATGGAAATGGTTTAATATTTGGTCCCATTATTACTTCGAGACCTTCTCTATTTTTAGGTGGATATATAAAATAATTTTCATATACTTGAAACTCTTTAGGTAATTCTATTTTAGGTGCTTCTCCATAATTCATTGGATTAGTTAAATATCCTTCAAGAGCTGAAACAGCCGCTACTTCTGGAGAAACTAAATAAACATCAGCATTTTTAGTACCACATCTGCCCTTAAAATTTCTATTAAAAGTACGAAGTGATATAGCATTTGATTTAGGCGCCTGTCCCATTCCTATACATGGTCCACAAGCTGCTTCTAAAATTCTTGCTCCAGCACTAATAAGCTCTCCAAGAGCTCCATTATCAGCCATCATTTTTAATATATTACTTGAACCAGGTGATATTACTAGATCAACATCTGGATTTATTCTTTTCCCTTTTAGTATTGCAGCAACTTTCATAAGATCAGTATATGAAGAATTTGTACAAGAACCGATAGCTACTTGATCAACTTTTATTTTATTTTCTTCTGTTATTTCTTTTACTGCATCTGGACTATGTGGAAATGCTGCCATAGGTTTCAACTCATCTAGATTAATGACAATTTTTTTATCATAATTTGCATCAATATCAGCTGCTAATTCTGTATAATCATTAGCTCTTTTTTGTCTTTTTAAGAAATCATAAGTAATTTCATCACTTGGAAATATTGAAGTAGTTGCTCCAAGTTCAGCTCCCATATTTGTAATAGTAGCTCTATCTGTAAGTGAAAGTGATTTTACTCCTTCACCAGTATATTCTACTATATATCCTACTCCGCCTTTAACTGTAAGTTCTTGTAATACTTTTAATATTACATCTTTTGCGCTTACCCAAGGTTTTAATTTACCTTTTAATTCTACATTTAATACTTTAGGTACAGTTAAAAAATAACTTCCTTTTGCCATAGCTACAGCTACATCAAGCCCCCCAGCACCAATAGCTATCATACCCATTCCTCCACCTGTTGGAGTATGGCTATCTGAACCAAGTAAAATATTACCTGGTTTACCAAACCTTTCTAAATGTAATTGATGACATATACCATTTCCAGGTTTTGAAAAAATTATTCCATATTTTGCTGCAGCTGTTTTTATAAATGTATGATCATCAGCATTTTCAAAACCAGCTTGCAAAGTATTGTGATCAATATATGCTACAGATAAATCTGTTTTTATATCTTTTATTCCCATAGCTTCTAATTGCAAATAAACCATTGTACCTGTTGAATCTTGAGTTAACGTTTGATTAACTTTTACTTCTATTTCATTTCCGGCTTTTAATTCTCCATTAATAAGATTTTTAGATAAAATCTTATAGGCTAAACTCATCCCCATATTGAACTTACCTCCATTTTCTAAATATTTTCGTGTATACACAAGAATTATTACATATATATTATATAAAAAAGTATGTACTTTATCTAATATATTTTTTTAATAAAAATCATATATAAAATATATTTTACATAAAAATAACTATATCTCTTCATAATTTAAATTCTTAAATAAAATTTAGTTTAAATAATTTTTATTTAAGAATCCCAAACTAAATATAATCTTTATTATATTTAGTTTTTTCTAATAGTATTTTATAAGTAAATATTATCTTAAATAATTTTTATTTATAAGAATGATAATTTTATGTATGTTGAATACGGTAATGAAAATGTTAACGTAAAAAAGAAAAATAGATATAAAGGAAATTGTATAGTATAATTAAATAAACTATTAATTTTATTATATTTTTTAATATAAAAAATATAATTTACTTTGACTTTAATATTAGGATGTGCTAATATATATCTAAAACAAAGTTTACTTAGGAGGTAAAGAAAATGAAAGAATTTAAAGTTACAGAAGAATGTATAAGTTGTAGAGCTTGTGTTGGCGTGGCAGAAGAAAATTTTAATATGAATAAAGAAAATAAAGCATTTGTGTTTTCACAACCAAAAAATAATGATGAACTTAAAAAATGTGAAAAAGCAAAATCTATATGTCCTGTAAATGCTATAATAGAAATAAAACAAAAAGATATAGATCCAATATTTGCCAATGCAAATGTAAAAGATACATTAGATAAATACACTGATCTAAAAGATGTTTTAATAAAATTATCCCCAAAATTTAAAAGAATACAAAATCCTATTATGTACAATACTTTAGCAAAATTTGTAACTTTTAAAGAAGCTGCCAAGGTTACAGGTATCTCTATATGTGAAATTTTACATACAATAAATGAATATTTAGGAGTAGAAAAAAAATTAGTAGAAAATATGCCTGAATGTATAACTGCAATGAAAGATAACAATGATTTTGAAATGAAAAGTGAAAAAATAACATGGAAAGAAAGTAATGAAAGATTTATTTATAATAATGAAACTGTAGAAGAATTAATTAAAAAAACATCAAAATTAAAACCACAAGAAAATATAGTAATATTATCTGTAGAGTTCCCAACAGAATTATTAAAAGTGATAGAAGGATTAAATTTTAAATATAATATTGAAAAAAATAGAGAATTTAGAATATCAATATTTAATCCAGAAATTGATAAAAAAGTAAATTGGAAAGATAGAAAAAATGAATTTGATA
Source organism: Hypnocyclicus thermotrophus (assembly GCF_004365575.1). NCBI lineage: Bacteria > Fusobacteriati > Fusobacteriota > Fusobacteriia > Fusobacteriales > Fusobacteriaceae > Hypnocyclicus > Hypnocyclicus thermotrophus. The sequence continues at coordinate 350,482 of NZ_SOBG01000001.1, read as the reverse complement.
TATTAGATGTACGAGAAATGGAAACAGATCCATTTGATATAATAATTAAAAAAGCATATTCTTTAAAAGAAGATGATGGATTTATATTAATTCAAAAATTCAATCCTATTCCTATGATTAACATGTTAAGTGAAATGGGATTTGAAAATATTATTGAAGAAAAAAACAAACAAGAAATCTGGATATATTTTCATAAAAAAATAGAAAGAAAAAATAAGGAAAATATAAAAAATGATAAAGTAGATGTAGTAATTCAATCAGCAACACCAGTTGCTTATCCAGTTATGATGAAATTATTACAATCTGAAAAAATAAGGAAATCTATAAATATAAAAGAATTAAAAGTTTGGAATGAAACAGAAAAACATTTAGGTTGGATAGCTAATGGAAAAGCTGATATAAGTTTTTCTGCACTTATTACTTCTTCTAAATTGAAAAATAGTGATGTTAAAATACCTGCTTTATTTGTATGGGATAATTTTGTAATTTTAACAAGATATAAAGCTGATAGTTTTAAAGATTTAATAGGAAAAGAGATATATACTCCATTATTTGATGAAGCTCCTCCAGCAAAAATAACTAAATACTTAATAAAAGCTAGTGGCTTTAATGTAGATGATTTTAAATTTAAATATGGAAAACCATTTGGAAGACCAGAAAAAATATATTTAGATTTTATAACAGGGAAAGCAGATACTGTAGTATTAAGAGAACCTGAAGCTGCATATGCAATAAAAACAATGAAAGATAGAAAAGAAAACTTTTCTATAATTTCATATAACAAAATATGGAATGATATAAATAATGGATTTGGAAGTTTTCCTAATGCCGGATTAGTATTAAAAGGGAAATTTGTAAGAAAACATCCTGAATTAACAAAAGTATTATTAGAAGAACTAAAAGAAGCTATAAATTGGGTTATCAAAAATAAAAAAGAGGCTGCTAAATTATCTTTTGATATAATGAGACAATCTCCAGATAAAATTGAAGAATTTTTAGATAGAGTTAACTTTAAATATGTTGATGGCGAGGAACTTATAGATAAAGTAAAACAATATTTTAACATACTAGTTAAAGAAAAAATAGTAAATGATACAATAGATGAAAAATTTTTAAGCATATTTAAATTGGATTAAATTATTCTATAATTAAAAAAATATAAAGCACTGTATAATTAATTATATAAAAAATAATAAACTCTATATCTAATAAAAATCTAAAATAATTGAAATGAATTTTAAATTATAAAAAAATTATTATTCAAGAAAAATCTATTAAAAGTATTTGTATAAAGAGCTAAATATGATAAAATAAGTGTAAAAGCAACAGTAAGAAGATATAAGAATAAAGGTAAGTCTAAAGATTTATTTGAATTTTTGATATCTTGATATGTGAGGTTGATATAGTTGCAATTTGAAAAAGCAAAATTAATTAAATTGTTATTGGAAAAAGGAAAAATATTAAAAGATAACAGAAGAAATTTTGTAAAATTAATAGAATAAAATGGTATATATTATAAATTTGTTTTTATTTATTCTGTTTATATAGATAACTACAGAAAGCTAAAAAAGAACTTAAGATTTTGGAGGAGGTAAGAAAAAAATAATGGAAAATGCAATTTTAGTTCTTTTACCTAATAAACCTTTTTTGGGTAATCAGATAACTCAAATACCTTTTTTTGAAGAAATAAAAGGAAATAAGAAAATAATAACTGTAGGAACAAAGAAATCTTATTTTGTAATAAAAAACTTAGGTTATATAGATTTGGCGTTTGAATATAGAAAAAAAAGTTTTTTGGATTTGTTTAAAATTATAAAAAAAATAAAGAAAGATTATAATGTAACTGAAGTTTATAATTTTAGATATAGGTCGATAAGAATATCTTTTATATTGGCTTTGTTTTTTAGAAATATTACAGGGTATTTAAATAAACGTAAAAATCCATTATCGATTTTTTACAAGAAAAAAAAGATCTTTAATAAAAAAGAGTATATCGCGCATAACTATTTGAAGCTTTGTGATGGAAAACTAGAAGAATATTATTTAGAGAATGTAAGAAGAAAGAAAAGTATAAGTATCATTCCAGGTGGGAGTAATGACTTTAAAAAATATCCTTTGTCAAAATATTTAAAAGTTGTAAGAGAATTTGAAAATGATTATGAAATAAACTTTATATTAGGAAATGATATGTTGAAAGAACAAGAAGAACTAAAGCCTTATAAAGAGAAGTATAACTTAGTTATAGGAGAAAAACTTGACAAACTTAGAATGTTATTACAAGAGACTTCTCTTGTGATATCTAATGATTGTGGACCAAGTCATTTTGCTCATATTTATAATACTCCAAGAATAAGTTTGTTTGCAGGAAATACTAATCCAAGAGAATGGTTTAATAAGACTGATAAGTCAATATTATTAGAGAGTAGTAATAGAGATAATATAGATAGTATAAGAGAAGAGGATATTATAATATCAGCTAGAAAAATACTAAATAGATAAGTTTAAAGTATGAAAATAAGTGGATTTACAACGATAAAAAATGTAAGTAAACTTTATTATCCGGTAAAAGAGTCTATGATGAATAATTATTCAAGAAAAATGTTTGGATTTAAAAGTTCAAATGAAGTTTATGAAGAAAAATTAGTTAAATTAGCATAGGGGAAAATGTGTGCAACTAAACTTACAATTTTCATTTAAAAAAATGAAAATAAAAACTATTGACAAATAAAACTAAAACATGTATAATTAGTCAAAATTAAATATTAATTCTTATCAAGAGAAGTGGAGGGAACGGCCCTTAGAAACTTCAGCAACCTACCTGTTTGGTGTGGTGCTAATTCCGTGAATTATTGATTTAAGATTTTAAATCAAAATAATTCGAAGATGAGAGATTGTTTTGTGATTAAAACTCTTTCAAATTCGAAAGAGTTTTTTTTATTATATGATTTAAAAAAAATATATATACAATAGGAGGTTTTATTTTGATTCAAATAAAAAATCTAAATAAAATTTATCATTCTAATGGAAAAGAAATCCACGCAGTAAAAAATTTGAATTTAACAATTGAAAAAAATGATATCTTTGGCATTATGGGATTGAGTGGTGCTGGAAAGTCATCATTTATAAGAATGTTAAATCGATTAGAAGAACCTACTAGTGGAAATATTATTATTAATGGAAAAAATATTATTAATTTTAAAAAAAAAGAACTTAGAAATTTTAGAAAAAAAACAGGAATGATATTTCAACATTTTAATTTATTATCTTCTAGAACTGTAAGAGATAATGTGGCATTTGCTCTCGAGATAGCTAAATGGAAGAAAAAAGATATTAATAATAGAGTAAGCGAACTACTTGAATTAGTAGAATTATCTGATAAAGCAAACTTTTATCCTAGTCAGCTTAGTGGCGGTCAAAAACAAAGAGTTGCTATCGCTAGAGCACTTGCTAATAATCCTGAAATTTTATTGTCTGATGAAGCTACTAGTGCTCTTGATCCTAAAACAACAAAATCTATACTCGAACTCTTAAAAAAAATTCAAGAAAAATTAGGATTAACTATAATACTTATTACACATCAAATGGAAGTAATTAGATATATCTGTAACAAAACAGCTATTATACAATATGGAGAAATTGTTGAAAAAGGAAAAACAGAAGAAATTTTTATAAATCCTAAAAGTAAAATTACTAAAGAACTAGTTGCACATTTAATCCCAGAAGAAAAAGATGAGATAGATTTATTAAAGAAAAATAATTGTAAAATTATAAAGATTATTTACACAGGAGAAATTGTAGATAAACCTATTATTTCAAAATTAGTTAGAAAATTTGATATAGACGTAAATTTAATTGGTGGAAGTATAAATAAACTTATAACTACTAATATAGGTCATTTAATAGTTGAATTTGAGGGTGATTTAAAAAATCAAGAAAATGCTATTAATTGGTTAAAAAATCAAAATTTAGAAATAGAGGTGCTTTATAATGGATAATATTTTAAGATTATTAATCCCTTCAATCTGGGAGACATTATATATGGTATTTTGGTCAACAATTTTTTCAACTATTTTAGGAGGACCTTTAGGTATATTATTACTAATTACTAAAAAAGACAATATTTTATCTATGCCAAAATTAAATAGAATTTTAGATGCTACTATAAATATTTTACGTTCTTTTCCTTTTATTATTTTAATGATATTAGTCTTTCCATTATCAAGAATAATAGTAGGAACTACAATAGGCTCTACTGCTACTATTGTTCCACTTTCCATATCTGCAGCTCCATTTGTTGCTAGAATAATAGAAAGCGCTCTTAGAGAAGTCGATAAAGGACTTATAGAAGCTTCATTATCCCTTGGAGCTTCTCCATTTGAAATAATTATAAAAGTACTTATACCAGAAGCTATGCCAAGTATTGCAAATGGGCTTACTATTACAATTATTAACTTGCTTGGATATTCTGCAATGGCAGGTGCTATTGGTGGTGGTGGTTTAGGCGATTTAGCTATTCGATATGGATATCAAAGATTTAAAATGGATATAATGATAATTTCTGTAATTGTAATAATTATTTTAGTTCAAATTATTCAATATATTGGTGATAAAATAGTTTTTTATATTAAAAAAAATAGATAATAAAAATTTTAATAAAATAAATATATATAAGGAGGAATTTATTATGAAAAAACAAAATATTTTTATTTTAGTATTAATATTAATACTATCAACAACAACATTTGCAGGACTTTTTAAAAAGAAAGTTAATGAAAACGAATTAAAAGTAGGAGCAACTCCTATACCTCATGCTGAAATTTTAGAATTTATTAAAAAAGATTTAGCAAAAGAGGGAATCAAATTAAAAATAGTTGAATTTACTGATTATGTAACACCAAATTTAGCATTAAATGATGGAGAAATTGATGCAAATTTTTTCCAACATATACCTTACATGAATAAATTTTCTAAAGAAAGAAACCTAAAATTAGTATCAGTAGGAACTGTGCATGTAGAGCCAATGGGTTTATTTTCTAAAAAAATTCAAAATATATCTGAGTTAAAAAATGGCTCAATAATTGCTATACCAAATGACCCCTCAAATGGTGGAAGAGCTCTTATTTTATTAGAAGATAAAGGACTAATTAAATTAAAAGATGATGCAGGATTAAATGCTACAGAATTTGATATAATAAAAAATCCAAAAAAATTAAAATTTAAGGCTCTTGAAGCTGCTCAACTTCCTAGAGTATTACAAGATGTAGACGCTGCTGTAATTAATGGAAATTATGCTCTTGAGAGTAATTTAAATCCAGCTAAAGATGCATTGCTTGTAGAAGGTGCAAACTCTCCATATGCAAATATAGTTACTGTAGTAGCTGGAAATGAAAAGAATAAAAAAATACAAAAACTTATAAAAGTGTTACAAAGTGAAAAAGTGAAAAAGTTTATTAAAGAAAAATATAATGGTGCTATAATACCTGCATTTTAAAAAATAAGCTACTTTTAATAGGTAGCTTATTTTAATTTATTTATTCTATTAACTATCTCTTTTGCAATAGCATAAGAAGGTAATGTTATATGAGAACCACCTCTTTTTATAGCCTCATTTGGCATTCCAAAAACAATAGATGTTTCTTTAGATTCAGTTATTGTAAAACCACCATTTTTTTTAATCTTTACCATTGCATCTGCTCCGTCATCTCCCATACCTGTCATAAGAACGCCTATTGTTCTTTCTTTAAATACATTTAAAACAGATTTCATCATTATATTAACAGAAGGAATAAATAAATCATCCGGTATTTTAGATAATTTTATAAATACTTTTCCCTCAGTATTTTTTTTTATTTTTAAATGATAATCACCTTTTGCTACATAAACAACACCATTTTTTACTTCCATTTCATTTTCTGCAACAACAACTTTTAGTTTTGAATATCTGTGCAGTCTTTCAGCATATGAATCTATAAAACTTGGCGGCATATGTTGTACTAAAAAAACAGGAGCATTTAAATTTTCAGGTAAATAAGGTATAACTTCATATATATTTTTAGGCCCACCAGTAGATATTCCTATAGTAACTGCATTTACAACTTTACTTGTAATATCTTCTAAATCATAATAATTTTGAGTTTTAATTAGTTTATGTTTTACTCTTTTGTATAATAAATTTAATTTATTAATATCATTCCCTATTCTTCCAGCTTCTATTACAATTTGTAATAATTCTTTAGAAATATCATTTATATTTAATAATAATCCACTACTTGGTTTTTCTATACATGCAAAAGCTCCTAATTCAAAAGCTTCATAAGTAATAACTGAATCTCTTTTTGAAAGTGACGAAAATATTATTACCGGACATATTTTTTCATAAACAATTCTATTTAATGCAGTTAGCCCGTCCATTTTAGGCATATTTATATCTAAAAGAACTACTTCTGGTTTTAAATTTATTGTTTTTTCTATTGCTTCTATTCCATTTTTAGCAAAATCTATTATTTCTATCCTATTATCTAATTTAATAATATTTTTTATTAAATTTCTAATCAATGCTGAATCATCAGCAACTAATACCCTAATTTTTTTCATTTTTATTCACCAGCTTCTTTAATTAATTTCATCTCTTCTTGTGAAATAATTTCTTTTAAATCCACTATAATTGTTTTTATATTTTTTTCAATATAAACCCCTTTAAAATATTTTATTTTTAATAATAAAATATTTGTTATATTTAATATATTATTTTCTTCTATTTCTTTAATCCCTAATACTTTTTCCACAATAAAACCTATTTTATTATTATTAATTTTTTTTACTATTATTTTATTATTAAGATTATTTTCTTTATTTTTATTATTAAATTTTTTATTTAAATCATATAGCGGTAATACTTCTCCTCTTAAATTATAAACATTTAAATTATCATTTTTTTCAAAACTTAAAATTTCTTCTATTTCATTTAATTTAACAGCATATTTTTTATTTTTTATTTCAAATTCGATAAATCTAGTTTTTTTAATTGTATCTTTATTATTTTTATTATTTATTCTAATATCAACTTTTTCATAATAATTCATTAAAATAAATATATCTAAAATAAAAATCATATTCTTTTCATTATCATAAGTAATACTACTTATTTCTTTTATATTTTTACTAATTAAATAATGAGGGATTTCTAATATTTCATTATTATCTCTCCCAATTAATTCAACTATATTAGATACCAATATTCCTAATTTTTTATTCTCTTTTTCTAAAATTATTATTTTAGAAAAATCTGTTAATTTTATTTTTTCATTATTTATTTTTTCTAAAATATCAATAACAACTATTGACTTACCTTTATATTCTAAAATATTAATATCCTTATTTTTAAAAGGTATATTTTTTATTTTTTTATAATTTATTATTTCAACAATTTCATTAGCATTTAATCCATATTTTTCATTATTTATTTTAAAAATTAAAAATTTTTCTGTTTTTTTAATTTGTTTTTTAACGATATTGTTAATTTGAGTATCATTAGTATCTGATACTAATATTTTTTTTATTTCAAGAAGTTTATTTAAATTAAAATAAATGTATTCTATATTTTTTATTTTAATTATTTCATTAGAAAACTCTTCTATATCTAAAAACTCTAAAATTTTTTCTATTTTTAAAGCATATAAAGAATTATTATAATTTAAAATTAACATTTTATTACTATTAATATTTTTTTCAATAGATAATACAGGAATTATATCATTTCTATAATTTATAATCCCTAATATATTTTTATTTTTGCTATATATCGGTGAAATATTATTTTCTTCTATAACTTCTTTAATATATTTATTTTCAATAATATATTTTTTTTTATTTATAACAAAACTAAAATATTTCATAATTCTCCTTTTTAATATTTTATTTCTTCAGCTACTAATAATATTTCTTCAATTGCTTCTGATATTTCTTCAAAAGAATTAAATTTATTATAATTAAAATTGATAACCTCTTCTATATCTTTTATTAATTTTTCTACACTAATTAATATATTTTCTTGTCCAATTTTTATTTCAGAAATAGAATTGTTAATAATGTCAAATTCATTTATTATATTTGTATAATTTTTTAATAAAAAATTAAATTTTTCATTTATTTTATTAAAATCCATAATTGTATTAGTTGCTTTTTTATTATTAATATTTAATAATCTATTAGAGTCTTCTATATTTAAATATATTTTATTATTATTTTGTTTCAATTTTAATATCAAATTATTAATTTTTTCTATTTGATATTCAGAATCATATGTGAGTTGTTTTATATCCATTGATACACTTGTAAAACCTTCTCCTTCTATACCAAATCTCGAAGCTTCTAAAAATCCATTTACCGCTAAAGTTGAAATTTTTATAGTAATTCTATCTATCTGTTTTATTATTTTTTCTATTGAATATATTTTATTTTCAAACAAATCAATTTTTTCTAAAATATTTATAAATAAATTTATATTATTTTCTAAATCACTTTTTATATCTTTTAAATTATTATTATTGACATTAATTAATTCAAAAATTTTATTTAATTCATTAAAATCATTTTTAAAACTAAGTATAAAGCTATTATTTTTATCTTTAATCGCATCTAAAAATTTATTAGTGATTTTTATAGTATTTCCCATTTCATTTATTTCTTTTGAAATAGATTTTAATCCTTCTATTATTTCATATGAAGCGCTTGTTGTTTCAGCAATATTAGAAGATAATTGCTCTGCTGTAGAAGATAATATCTCTGCTAAATTTCCTACCTTTATATTATTTTTTAGATTTTCTGCTACTCCTAATAGTTCATTTGAAGCATACAATATTTCATTTATTGCTTTTACTTGTTCTTCATTTGCATTTGAAGATTCTTGTAATGCTATAGATATATTTTGAATAGAATTTGTTAATATTTCTGATTGAGAATTTATCTTCTTATATAATAAAATTATCCCATCTAACTCTCTAAACAAGTTATCTGTATTTTCTAAAATTTTATTAAATTTAGTATTTATTAAGTTTAATTTTATTTTTATTTCATCACCTATACTATTATCCTGTTTTGAATTATTTATTATTTTATTTATTATCTCTACAATTGAAATAATAATATTTTTTAAATCTTTTATTATTATATTTATATTTTGTGCTGAATTTTCTGAAATATCAGCAAGTTCTCTGATTTCATTAGATAATATGTCAAAAGTGATTCCTTTCCCTTCCATTTTTGATGATTCTATTGCAGCATTTAATGCAAAAAGATTAGTTTGATCTGCTATTTTTACTATAATTTTTAATGATTCTTCTATAATTTTATTTTTTTCATTTAATTCATCTATTTTTTTTACAGATACATTATTTTTTTCTACAATTTCATTGATATCCATTATTAAATCTTCTAAAGTTACTATCATTAAATCTATAATTCTTCTATTATCTAGTATATTTAATTTTAAATTTTCTATACTTTTCTTAAATAAACTAATTTTATCATTAATTTCACTAATAATTTGATTTGACTCTTCAATAGCAGAACTTGATTCATAGCTTACAGAAGAAATATTTTCAAAAATTTGTATAGAAAAATCATTACCTTCTTTAATTTTTTCTATATTTTTAACCAACTCTTGGGTTGCAGAAGCTATTTTCTCAGCGAGCATCTCTCGCCGTAAATTTCCTTGTTCTTTTGATTTACTAATTTTTTTTATACTCATTTCTTTTTCTTTTATAGGATTATATTTTTCATAGTTATGATTTTTTATACTGTATTTATAATCAGATTTATAATTTTCTGGCGTTTCTAATCTTTTTTTTTCCATTTTATCCTCCATTTAATATATATTCAATATTTAATATCCCTAAAATTTCACCATTTCCTAATATAGATACTCCAAATAAATATTTTTCATTTTTTAAAATATCTGGTAATTTTTTATTTAAATATTTATTTTTTTCTATTACTTCATCTATCATAAAGGCTATATATTTTTCATTATTTTTTAGCAATATATATATTTTATTATTATAGTTTGAATTAGAATTAAAACTATAAATTGGATAAATTTCATTATTTTGTTTTAAAAAATATTCATTTTTATAACTTCTTATTTCAAAATTATTTTTAATTATTTTATCAATTTTATTTATAGGTAAAATATATTTTATATTATTAATCTTAATTAATATACCATTAACAATTGATAAATTTATAGGAATTTTCAATATAAACTTTGTTCCTTCATTTTTTTTGCTTTCTATTTTTATATTTCCATTTAATGAATTAATTACATTTTTTACTATATCCATTCCTATCCCTCTACCAGATATATTATCCACCTCATCATTAGTAGAAAAATTAGGTAAAAATATCAAGTTGTATATATTATTTTCATCATATTTTATATTTAATTTATTTGCTTTATTTTTTATTTTTTCTTTATTTATACCTCTTCCATCATCAGAAATTTCAACTACTATATTTCCTCGTTCATTAAAAGCTTTTAGATTTATTTTTCCTTTTTCATTTTTATCTTTTTCTATTCTTTCTGAAATACTCTCTATACCATGATAAACAGCATTTCGCACAATGTGTACAAGCGGTTCTTGAAGTTTATTATATATATCCTTATCAAGTATACTCTCCTCACCCATTATTTCTACTTCTACCTTTTTATTAAGTTCATTTGCAATATCACGAATACTTCTTTTTAAAATTTTAAATAAAGTTCCTATTTTTTCCATTTTTATATTGTTTAATAAATTATTAAAGCTATCCATATTTTTATTAAATTTCTTTTTAAAATTTATAAATTCATTGTTATTTATAGAATATTTCTTCAATAAATATTCGTATTCAGAATTTAATAAAAACATATTATTTAATATTATTTCTAAATTATTAATAGTTTCTTTATTTAAATAAATTTTATTACTTATATCTATTTTTTTATTTGTTTTTTGCGTTGAATTTATTAAATTATATATTTTATCAAAATTTTTATTTTCTACATTAGAATATATTTCTTCAATAAATTTTATATGTTTTTTAATATTTTTCTTTTTTACATAATTATAAAAACCTTTTGAGCTCCTTTTCAATTTTGCTAAATTAAAATCTTTTTTATTTAATATATTAATTTGAATATACTCTTTAAATTGGATAATAAAATTATTTAATATAACATCATTTTCATTTTCTTCTTTTTTATTATAATTAAATAACTCTTTAAATCCATTTAAATCAATGATATTTTTTTTGTTTTCAAATTTTTCTAAAATTTCTTTTATAAAATCAATATAACTAAAAAATATATTAATATTATTAATTAGTGAATCATTTATAATAATATCTTCAAAATAATGAGTTTTTTCTTCTATTAATTTTAAAATATTTTTTATGCTTTTATCCAATTCAAAACTTTCTAATAATCTTGTGTTACCTTTTAAAGTATGTAATTCTCTTTTTAGGATTTTCAACACTTCATTATCTAAACTATTTTCATAATTTATACAATTTTCTTCTATTTTAGTTATTATTTCATTTGCCTCTAACAAATAATCATTAAAAGTCTTTTCTTCAAGTTTATTATTAAATATATAATTTATATTTTTAAATAATAATATTTCTTTATTTTCTTTTTTATTTAAAAGTTTAATTTTATTAAATTCTTTTTCTATAGTCTGTTTATTTTGAGTATTTTCTTTTTTATTATCTAAAATAAAATTGCAATCTAACAATATTTCATCTTTTATATCATTAATTAATATTTTAATTATTTCATCTTTATTTTTTTGATATGTTTTATTTAAAATTTCAAAATAATTTAATAATTCAAATAAATAATTATATGTTCTTAATTTTTTTCTATAAAACTCTATCATTCCTTGATTAAATTCATTTTTAATAATTTCTCGTTTTAATTGTTTTATATAATCAACAACTTCCATTATTCTACCTCTAAATATGATTTTACTATTTCAATAAAATTATTCGATTCAACTGGTTTTATAATGTAAAAATCAGCCCCTATTCTATATCCCTCTTCAATTTTATCTTTTTCATCAAGAGTAGATAATATCCCAATAGGAATTTCTTCAAACTCTTTATTTTCTCTAATTTTTTTTATTAATGATAACCCGTCTAAATTTGGCATATTTAAATCAGTTAATATAAGTTTTATCTCATCTTTATAATAATAAAGTTTATCTAATGCATTCATTCCATCACTTGCATCAACTACATCTATTCTCTGACTTTCAAGAATATATGTATAAAAATTTCTTGTAGTTTCTGAATCATCAATAATTAATATCTTCATAATTTTCCCCTCTCTTTTTTTGATATACAATTTGATTTTCAATTTTTTTTATATAAAATGCTTCTGTTATTCTATTTAATGATTCTGAAGATCCCAAAAATATATAAGCATTTTCATTCATCATTTTATAAAAATTCTCTATCACTTTTCGACGAGAAAAGCTATTAAAATATATAAGTACATTTTTACAAAATATAAAATCAAAGTTTTTTCCCAAACTTCTTAGCTCTCTATCGTTTACTAAGTTAATTCTTTTAAATTTTACTTTTTCTTTTATAAAATCATTTATAATATATTTTTCATTATATTTTAGAAAATATTTTTCTAAATAAAGTTTCGGTATTTGATTTATTCTATTTTTATCATAAATACCTTTTCTAGCAAATTTTAATATTTCTTCGTCAATATCAATAGCTATAATTTCAAAATCAAAGTTATCATTCCCTAACATTTCTTCTGCAATAATTGCTATTGAATATGGTTCTGCACCTATAGAACATCCCGCTGATAATATCTTTATTTTTTTATCAGTTTTATTTTTAGCTACTTCTATAAGGCATTCTTCTCCAAATACTTTTAATTGATTAAATTCTCTAAAAAAATAGCTTTCATTTATTGTAATTTCATTTAATAATTTTTTTATTTCATTATTACTTTTTTTTAAATATTTTAAATATTCACTTATGGATTTAATTTCAACCTTTTCTAATCTTTTTTGAATTTTAGTATACAAAAAATAATATTGATTTTCAGAAATAAATATTCCTGAATACTCATATATAATATCTTTTATTATTAATATATTTTTATCTAATAGATCTATCCTTTCCCGTTTTTCTTTTATTTTATTTATATTTAATCCCATTTTATTCACCTTTGATTAATTCTCTTAATCTCTCTCTTATTGTTTGATCTTTTTCATAATTCAAACTTTTTTTTACATCTTCTATGTATTTTATTTGATTTTTTTCAATTAATATCTCAGCTGATTTATATCTTATTATACCTTCTTTTTCATATAAATATTTTTTTGCTATATTTTCTACCTCTTCATTATCATATAAAGATAATAAAGTTAATACTTCATAATATATAATATCAGATAATTTCAATTCTAAAAGTTCTTTTAATATATTATAAATATCTTTTTCTATTTCAAAAATTTCATCTTCTGTTAAATTTTGAAATGCAGAATTTAGAGCAAAAATAATCTCTTTAGCTAAAAATTTATAATGTTTTTTTAATTTTTTTAATTTATATATCATATCTTTTTTTATAAATTTTGCACAAAATTTTATTAATGGTTTTAATATAATAATACTTACATTTTCTATATCATTAAATTTTTCTGATAATTTTTTATAGCAATAATCATTTCCTATATAATTTAACGCTTCTATTACTGTCACAGTAAAAAATTCATTGTCCTCTTTATCTAATAAATTTACGATATCATCAGCATATCTTTTAGCATTTAATTTTCCTAAATATTCTACGGCTGTAATTTTGTTATTTATATCAGTTTCATTAATTAAAGATTCCATAATAAAACTAGCCATCATAGGGTTTCTAGTATTAAAAAGTGTATCTAAAGCTAGCTTTCTAATATGTTTATTTTCACTATTTAACATTTTTAATAAATTTTGTAAAGGTAACTCATAATATGAAGTAACAATATCTATTGCAATATTTCTCAAATATACATCATTTGAATCATAAAATTTTAATATTTGTTGAACTATTTCTATAGTATTATATTTTTTTAATGAAAATACAATTTTTTCTCGTATGATAAGTTCTTTTTCATTTTCTAATAATTCAAACAACCTATCTATATATTCTAAATAATTTTTTCTTTTAAAAAATTCATCTATTAAATCTAGCTTTTGTTCTTTTGTGGATATTTTATATAATTCGAATAATTCATCCATATATTATACCTCCAATTCATTTAATATATCTATAGCAATTTCAGTAATTTTTCTATTAAAATGTATTCCTGATTTAGATTTCAATTCATTTATTACTATTTCTTTTGAAAGTGCCGGTCGATAAGGTCGATGAGATATCATTGCATCTATTACATCTGATATAGCAATTATTTGGGCCTCTATTCTTATTTCATTATCTTTTAATCCTCTAGGGTATCCACTTCCATCTAATCTTTCGTGATGTTCTAATACATATTCAGCTATATCCCATGGAAAATCTATATTTTTTAATATGTCATATCCACTATCAACATGTGTTTTTATTAAACTAAATTCTTCATTTATAAGTTTTCCTGGTTTATTTAATAAATCTGTTGGAATAGAAATTTTACCTACATCATGAAGTTTTCCTGCAATTTCTATCGCTTTTACTATGTCATCATCAAGTTCTAATTTTTGAGCTATTTTTACTGCTATTTTAGCCACATTTTTTTGATGCCCTGTAGTATAAGGATCTTTTTGTTCTACAATTTTACTAACAGTCTCCACAATTTCATCTATTAATTTATCTCTATTTTGTAAATTTTTTTCCAATATGTTATTTGCTTTTTCTTCTATTTCTATATCTTTTGCTATTATTATAAATAAATTTTTATTTTCTATTTTTAATTTAGTTAATTCTACTGTTATATAACTTCCATTTCTTCTAACTAACTTAGATTTTGTTTTATTTTTTGAATATAAATCTTTTGCTTTTATAATAAATAATTCATTTATTTTTTTATCAAATAATTCATTTTGAGTATAATATAATTCTTTTTTTACTTTTAAATTTACTTCTAACAATCTATTTATTTCTAACTTATTATTCAATTCATAAATAAAAATATAGTCATCTATATAATTAAATAAATAATCTCTTAATTCAAAAATATCAAATAAAATATTCATTTTTTTTTGTTCGAAACTAACGTCTAATAAATAAATTATTTTATCATCTTTATTTTTTTCTATTATAACTTTAAAATATTTCATTCCTTTATTTTTTACAAATGCTTTAATTAAAATTCCTAACTTATTTTTTTGTATTATTTCTATTTTATTCTCTTTAAAAAAATATTTTAAATTTACTCCTTTTATTTCTGAAATATTATAACTAAGATTTTTAGCTCCTATTTCATTAATATAATTCAATTTAAACTGTTTATCAAAAATAAGAATTGCAAAAAATGTTTTTTCTACTGATTTGTAAATATCCTTTATCATCTTTACCACCTTTT
This sequence comes from Hypnocyclicus thermotrophus, assembly GCF_004365575.1. NCBI lineage: Bacteria > Fusobacteriati > Fusobacteriota > Fusobacteriia > Fusobacteriales > Fusobacteriaceae > Hypnocyclicus > Hypnocyclicus thermotrophus. The sequence goes on along the minus strand of NZ_SOBG01000001.1, from coordinate 334,919 downwards.
AATATTATCTTTATATTTATATTCACTAATATAAAGATTTTCCTTTTATTTTTTATAGAGTTTTTTTATAAAAAATAAAGTTCTTTGATAACAATATCAAAGAACTTTATTTAATAAGTAATATACTCTTCACATTGATACTCAATTATTTCTCCAGTACCAACTAATTTGCCATTTAAATTTGTTTTTAGAGATATAATATCTATATCACCATCTGTAATATAATGTGTATAATTTTTACCATTTATTGTAATAATATCTTTTTTTTCAATAATTTTCATATTAATTTTTACCATTTTATTTTCTTTATCTACCTCATTTAATAAATATGCTATTCTTGATAACCAATCATCCTCAATAAGAAGTTTTCTTATTTTACCACATTCCATTTTTGAGATAACACGTTTATGGATAGCTATATTTCTAGTTTGTACTACTTTTTGCTTATTTATTGCATATACAAATGTTTTAAATAATGGATTTTTTTCAAGTCTATTTATTATATTACCAAATGTTAGCTTTGTATTATTATATTGATAAACTCTTTTCAATTCTATTTCTAATGTTTTTATATAATTAATATATATAATAGAATAATCCATTTTATTATTCGTTTCATTTTTATATAGATATTCAGCAGTTGCTAGTGAAACAATACTTCTATCTAATAAAAAATTATATTTACTTTTTAATTTATTGTAAATAGAATCATATCCATATTTTTTATTTGTATTCCCTATATTTTCTTTTTCTTTCTTTAATTTTCTATTTTCTTTCTTTAATTGTTGAATTTCATTTTGTAATTTTTCTAATTGTTTTTTACTTTCTTCATTATATATTTCATCTACATTAAAATCTATAAACATTTTAGCAATTTCAGTATTTTCATTATCGGACTTTTTGTTGTGGAGGTGTTTTTTTATTTGTTCTAATTCATATTTAACACTATTTAATTCTTTTTTTAATGCTTTTATAGATTTACTGTTTTCATTTTTTTCTTCTTTTGTATTTTTTATCTGCTTTTTATTTTCATTATTCTCTTCTTTTAAAAAGAAGTTTTCTATATCTTGTAAATCTTTAAAATTTTTAAACGTCTTTTTCATTAAGTAATCCCCTTTATTTTAAAATATATAATATTAACTTTATTTTCAATAAAATTCAAGAGAAAAAAATAACTTTTTTGTTTTTTTTATACAATTAATTATGTAATATTTCTTTTTAAATATGAAATTTTATCAAACCGGCAAAGATATTATCATCTATGCTTAGCTCACTTATTAAATAACGATATTAAGATAACATAATTTTTTAAGCTTTACAATAAAAAAGTAAGATTTAAGCTTTTAGTGAAAACATCCTAATTCAGTTAATGAAAAAAGTCGTATAACTCGAGGTTATCTGGTAGAAATTAGCCTGTCCTTTAGGTCATTTCTTGATAAATTGTAATCATAACCGCTTTCAGTTTTATATAAAAAATTCAAAACTCATATAATTTTAGGAAAGCTGACTAGGATGATCGGATTTTTTAAAATGGAATTTCATCAAATTTCTCCAGTACATAACTAAATAAATCAATATCGTATTCTTTATATACAATATCTAATTTGCTCTCTATAAATTTATTCTCAAATACTTCTTCTAAAAGTATTTCCATACCTCCTTCTGCATACTCTTCAAGTTTTTTTCTTGCTAGTAACATAAAATTTTTATTCTCAAATTTTTCTATTTCTCTACCTATTTCTTTATCTGCAAGAATTATTGAATATGCGGTTGCCTTTTGAGCTGAACTAAAATAATTTGACCGAAGTTCTCTCCCTTTTGAATCAAATTTTATATGTCTATTATTCTTAAAGCCAATCGCCGAACAAAGTATAAACAAATCTTGATATTTTATACTAAAGGTTTCATTAAAAAAAATATAAATATCTTCATATTTTTTACTTGTAAAAATTAATTGTTGCTCACTTAGAAAATCCATTACTACCTCCTTTTCGCTATAGAATCATCTAATTTCTTAGAGGTAATTTTGGTATATCCATTTTTTATTTGTTCCAAAATATACCATTTACCCAAACGCTGTGTAGATTTTATTTTTAATTCTTCTGTTACTGTAAATTCTGTATCTGTTAATAATAAAATCCATTGTACTGTTAATTCTGGAATATTATCAATAATATTGTCTCTGTTTTCTCCACTTATTCTTGCTAATGGAGTATCCATAAATAAGGGAAATTCAATATTTTCACGACCACCAGAAGCAATTTTGGCTAATGCTGTAATAAAAGACAATGCAATGATTTGTCTTTGCCCTTGAGAAATATCTTGATTAGTTTGTATATCAGACCAATTTTTTAATTCTATTTCATACTTTTCATTTATATTAATCTCATTTATTAAATTCTTATTCTTAATATCAATTAATTTATTAAAAATTTTTGTACATTCATACGATAAGTCTTTTCTTATTTTACTGCTATATTTTTCAAATATATTCTCAAAATTTTCTTTTAAAATATTCAAATATTTAAGTCTTTCATAATCTGCCCTTAATGATTTATCCTTAGACATTAATACTTCAAGTTCTTTTTGTTCTTTGTTAATATTTTTCTTTAAATCATCATTTACTTTATGTAAAGCTCTGATATCAATTTTTAATTTTTCAAATTTAGTTTTTAATTTTTCACTTATTTCCTCTAATTTAGTTAAGTTTTCTTCTTCTTTACTGTATTCTTTTATATCATCATTATTCTTTTCTAGAAGAAAATGTAATTTATTTAATTCATCTTTTGTATTTTTTATTTTTAATAAATCTTTTCTTATATTATTAATAATTTCATCTTTATTTAAAGAAAAATCATGAACAATCTCATTAATCAACCTTATTAATGGAGTTAATTCCGATTTTTTATATTCATTCTTAATCTTTTCTATATTCTTCAATGCTTCTTTGTCAATATTTAAATTTGTACCACAAATACACTTCATTTCTAAAAGAATTTTGTCTATTATTTCAATAGACACTAAATCTTTTTGTTCGGTTAAAAGTTGATTTAAATATTCCTTAACTTCTTCATAAGAATCTTTCATGAAAAATTGATGTAAACTATTAAAATAACTTCTACTCAAATTTCCTTTTAATAAATTCAATTTTTCATTATACTCCTTTATTTTAACCTTAATATTTTTAGATTCTTCTTGTATCCTTTTTATTGGTTCACTTTTCGATAACTTTATATCAATTTCATCAAGTTCTTCTTTACAAAATTCAAGTTCTTCTTCATTTTTCTTTATTACTTCAAAGTTTTCATTCAATTTTTTCATCTTATCTTCTATTCGTTCTTCTATGCTTTTTATATTCATATTACTACTTTGAGTAGAAATTAGTTTATTCTCTTTGTTATATAAATTTTTAGTAATTTCTATTGATTTATCTAATTTATCAATTTGTAACAATTGAACTATACCTTGCTTCACTTTTTTTCTAATAAGTATATTAGTTTTTGCAAGTGCATCTATTTTTTCACCATCAAAAAGAAAAAAATCTTTTATATTTGAGCTAATAATTTTTTCTATTTGACTTTTTATAAAATTTTCATCTACTATTGGATCTCCAGAATAATTACCTTTACTATCTTGCATATACAACTTTGCTTTATTAACTTTTTCTACAATTTCATTTTTCACTTTATACCCAGTAATACTTCTTTCTAAAAAATAAACTTTTCCATTTTCTTCAAATTCAACTTTAACACAAGCCTCTACAGGACATCCAATATTTTCGTCAAGAATATTAAAATTTACTAAATGTATCTTTTCTTTCTCATTATCTTGTTCCAAAAACTTGTTTCCAAATAAAGCAAATATTAAAGCTCTAAAAATACTTGTTTTTCCTTTTCCATTTTCTCCAAATATTACAGTTATATTTTTTTCTCCTTTTGAAAAAACAATCTCTTGTTTTCCATAAAATTGTCTAAAATTTTCTAAATATATTTTCAATATTTTCATTTACGTCTTCTCCTATATAAACGATTCTCTTAATTCTTCTAAAATGATTTCTTCTATTTGTCTATTTGATTTATTTTTATTTAATTCAGACAAAATAATTATAGCCAACTCTTTAACTTCTACTGGAAAATTTTCTTCAATTTCTTTTATTAATATTGAATTTATATCCATTCATTATCCTCCCATTCATTTTGAAATTCGTTATATATATCCCAAGGTAATTTGTCCATTAAATAAGAAAGGTTATATTTTTCTAAGTATTTTTTTATTTCTTTCCTAGCATAAAACTCATTAAATGCATATTTTGAAAATTCAGCAAAACGTGGCATTTCTTTAGAAACAATATTCTTAAATAAAACTTCATCTACGTTCTTTGGAATTACAATAAAATCATAAATATTTGCATTTTTTTTATTTGGTGCAGGTCTTAATATTCTACCTCGTCGTTGTATAAATTCTCTAGGATTGGAAGTACTTGAAAGAAAATAAGCTTCTTTTGTACTTGGAACATCCACTCCTTCATCTAAACATTTTATTGCAACAAGTATTTGAATTTTACCATTTTCAAAATTTTTTAATAACATTTCTCTATCAACTTTTTTTACCTTTGAGTCAAATCTATAAACTTTTATTCCTAAATTAGCAATTGATTTAGTTAATTCATTAATTTCTCCTGGTGCACAATACAGCAATGTATGTGATATTTCATCAAAATTTTTATTTGATAATATTTTAAATAAAATTTCCTTTTTATTAACAGCTTTTGATAGGATAGATGACCTTTTTCTTGTTATTTGTTCAATTTTCTGTTTGTCTTTTTTCTTTTCTGAAAACAAATATACTAAATGCTTGGTTAACTTTTGATAATCCTTTATTTCTTTTTCTGATAAGTCAATTTTTATCGGAAAATAATTATACTTAATAAGATTTCCTTTTGTAATTGCTTTTTCCATATTATATTCATAAATAGTTTTTTCAAAATATTCATAAATAAAATCAGTACCTGATTTATCCCACCAGCGATTTGGAGTTGCGGACAATCCTAATCTACCGTCTATTTTATATCTTAAGCTTTTAATCCCAAAATAATGACATTCATCAGCTATTAAAAACCCTTTTCCTTTTAATTTGAAAATTATATCATTAAAATCTTTAGAAGAAGCTGTTTTATATGTAGTAATTATTACCTCTTTTTTACTAATATTTATATTATAATCTCTGACTTTTTCTCTCATTTGATATATCCACTTGTTTTTATTTCCAAAACATTTTAAAATGTTTTCAAAATTAAGTTTCTCAAGAGTTAATATCCATTGCTCTATCAAATGAATAAAAGGAACTAATATTATCAAAAATATCCTTTTATTTGTGATATAGTAGTTATTAGCACATAAAATACTTGTAATGGTCTTTCCCGTACCTGTTGCCATCTCAAATATTCCTTTATAGTTATTATTCTTTAGTGCATTTATTGCCTCTACTTGATAATCTCTTGGAGTTATTATATTTTCTTTTTTATAATTTGTATTCATTAATTTTCTATCCTTCCTAAAAGAAAGTATTTTATTTTTTACTTCCATTAGTAATTTTATGACTTCTAATCTTTTTGTTTTATTTTCACATAAACGCTCAAAATCATATATTGCATCTTTTATCCTCATTAAATTATTAGATTCTATGAACACATCTATTTTTTCAAAATTATTTTTCATACCTCCTATAGTTTCATTTGATGAACCTGAAAATAAAACTTGATTGTTATATTTATCATAAAATATTCCAAATTTTCATGATATTTTATATAAAAATCTTTATAAAGCTCATCAATATCAGATCTATATTTAAATTTTAAGTTTAAATCATTTAATGAAATTCTACTTCACCAACTCAATTCTACCAACTTTATCAATTTTAATTATTTCTGACTTTTTTATTTCCAATGGTAATTTCTTATTTTCAATATACTCTCTGCCATTTATTATTTTTTTTTCAACTAAAAAATCATATACTTTTAATTCATGAAAAATTCCATTATATTCTTTTTCTAAAATATGGTAAACTAAATCTTCAAATGTTTTTATATGGCTATCTTCCCTTACAATTATTATTTTATTATATCTATAATCACCGTTACTCTTTTCTATTTTTCTATATCCTACATTTTTTAATATCGTTCCTAATAAATGAGGATTCCACTTATATTGTATTTTGGGTAAAATTTTTCTATACCCTTCTATACTATGCAAACTTAAGTATTCATTTTTAAAGTAATTATCCTCAATAATATCTTTTACTTTATTATATACGTCATTAGGTATATTTAATTTTTCTTTTAGAATTATTTCTTCACGACTTATTTCTACAAAAATTTCTTTTTTTAATAATTTCCCCAAAATTTGTGCAATAGCCCCACTCTTATATCCGTATTCTTCTAAAAAAAACTTTAAATCTTCTTTTAATAAAATTTCAGTAAATTTATTTTTTATAACCTTTTCTATAGAAGTAATACCACTATTTAATTTATAAAGAAATAATGTACGTCCTCCAATATTTGTAAATATATTTTTTATAATAGAAGCTAATTGAAATGAATTCTCTATATTATTATTTTTTATTATTTTATTAAGTTCTGAATCAAATCTTAATTCATTCAAAAGGATATGGCTTGTTGTAAATCCATTTTCCATTTTTTGATTTAATAAATCATTTAATTTTCTTTTCTGATCCTTCGTTATTTTTATTGTTTCAATTAATGTTATTAAATTTCTTCCCCAAGAAATAATTTTACTTGATTTAGATATAGTATCTTCAAGTTTAAAGAGTTTCCAGTTTAGTTTTCTTAAGATAATTTCTTTGTTGATAGGATTATTATATTTTCTAACAATATTTACGACCTGTTCCTCTTTGCTAAGTTTCTCAATATTATCATTTAAAAATATATCTAAAGTATTTCCCTTCCCAATATTATATTTTTCTTCATAATTATATTTAATAATTGAATATAGTGTTTGTTTATTTTTAATATTATTTTCAATTAATATATCTTTTAAATCACTAAATATTTCCTCAGCATTAATTTTATCCTGTTGTTTACTTTTTTTCAGTAAATATTTGTCTATTATTGCTAAGATATTTAAATCATATTTTATTCTGTTAATATTCAAAAAAGTTTTTGGTCCAACCAATACAATTTCATCATTATCTCTAATTCTCCCTTCTAATGATCTAATATTTCCTGTTAATTTATAGTTTAAAAATTCTATACCAATTTTTTTTAAATATAAAAGCCCTTCTTCATTAAAATATATTGGCTCTGTTATATATTGATCGAAAACAATACTAAAAAACAAAGTTACCGTCATTTTTATTCTTGAAAAACATTCATTATATTTAATGAAGCCATAATACATTAATAGATTTTCAATATCTTCTATTTTTATATCTTCCATTTTATATTTTGATAACAAATCAATAATTTCATCTAAAAAATCAAATAAATAAAAATAATCTGGTAATTTATTTATAAAGTTTTTAATTTCGTTTATTAGCCTCGAAATATCTTTGAAAAAATATAATTCCAAAGGTTCGTAATAATAGAATATCTCATTATTATAATTATTAAACAAATAAATATAATTGATATTTTTAGAAGTAATAATTCTAATCAATTCTTCTTTTTCTATAAAAGTTCTGTTAGGAAAAAAAAGCTTTATTATTTGCAAAAAATTATTTGCTTTTAATTCATGAAAAACATTTTTATGAATTTTTTCTAAAATTTGTCTAATTCTTTCGCGTGTCACTCCAAATAGTTTGCTGATCTTTTCATAAGTCATTCCATCGAGAAATCTTTTTTCAAATATCTCATATTCTTTTTCATTAAAAGATATTTTTTTTATCATCTTTGATGGAGATTCTAGTTTGTTTATAATATCTATCAATTTCTCTAAATTTTCATTTTCATAATTTTCATTAATTTCAATAAATTGACTGATCTTTCTATTGTTCAGTTGTTCAATTTTTATATCATCCTTAATATTTAAGTTTATATTAAATACTTTCAAAACTCGAGAAACAGTTATTTCACCGAATTCTTTTAAAATATTCTCTTCTAGATTTATTTCTTTATTGTACATTAATTCAAATCTTTTTTTTATGTCATTAGGGGTAATATTTTTTTCTAAAAATTCTTTAACTTGATAAAGTTTTTTAGATCCAACTCCTAGTTCATTTTGAAAACTAATAAAAGTATTGTTATTAATTTCGTATATATATTTCAATTCTTTTTTATTACAAAACTCTCTAAACATTTCAAATTTTCTTTCTTTAAAGATATAATTTATTGAATTAATCTCATTATCTAACTCGGGTTTGAGTTTTGGATTTTCTACTAATTCAAGGAAATCCTTTTGATTATCAATTTCAATATTCTCATTTAAAAAATTTTCTTCTTTATTTTTCCTAGAATTAAAAGTATTTTTAAATTCTTTTTTTAATATTTCATTATTTACATTTGGATTTAAGTAGCGAAACCCCTTATAAGGAATTTTATTAAAAAATAAATCATCTTTAACTCGAAATCTTTCAATAAAATTTCCTAAATTCAAATTTTTAAAATCAATCTTTACAAAGTTCTTTCCTAGCCTTGATACAAAAATTAGTTCTTCCTCCTCGCAATACTCTACTTTTGGTAAAATATTGTTTGATTTCAATGTTTTAAATTCAAATCCTCTTAATGCTAGTTCGTCTATTACATTTCTAAAATTTATTTCTCGACTTTCTTTGTAGTATTTTCTCAAATACTCTATATCAATTTTATTATCTTCTGATTTCAGAATATATTCAAAAAATTCTTTTAAGTTTTCACTTTTAATTTCATGAATATTATTTATCCAATTCGGGATTATAATATATTCTTCCATTTTCACCTCCAAATTTTATCAAACCAACTAGAACAATCGGCAAAAACTTCTTTTAGATGAATTTTAGATTTTTTCTTTCAAATCAAAAATAAACTTTTTTAAAATGTTAAAGAATGATTTCTATCGTATAATGTTTCCTCTGTATGCAACTACAATAAGGAAAAGAGGTTTTAATTGATGACTTAAAATTTGGTGTCATCTCGTATGTACATCATATTATATTTGACAAAAATCAGCCTATATCTTACCTATTAGAATTTTTTTAATACCTTTTATTCAACAAAAGTCTACTAAGACTATTATGCTTAAAATTTACTTACTTATGATACTTATATCCTTGTTTAATTAGACTTAAAACATCTGTTAAAGTTGTTAACCAGGAAGAAATAATATTTTCATTTATCTTGTGATTATTTTCTTTCTAAATATTTCGCACTATAAATCTAGTTATATGAGGAGCTAAATAACTGGATCCTGATATTTCAATTATTTCCTCTTCATCTTCTAATCTCTGCCATGTTTCCATATTTATATTATTATTTTTAAAATCAATTGATACTTTCTTTTCATCTATTCCTTTTACCCCTATAACATTATTAAAACTTGCAGGATAAGAAATTTCTTTAATGCCGTTACTATGTGCAGCTACAATCATTACACCTTTTTCATCTGCATATTTTACAGCATTTTTATTTCTTTTAATAAACTCTTTATTCGGTGTTCCAAGACTTATATTTATCAGATTGCACTTTTCGTTCACCGCAAATTCAATTGCTTTTGCTAAAGCAATTGAATTCCCCATTAGCTCTTTATTGAGTATTTTTATGCTAATTATTTCTTCAGCTTTTTTTAAATATTTTTCTAAAATTTTAAATACAAGTGTAGCATGACCGTTTTCATCTTCTATTCTATCTTTTAATACGTAGCTTTCATAATCCTGATTAACAAATATTCTGTATTTATTTGTAATATTTAACTTCGATTTTTCAGGTGCTCCGCTATCAATTACTGCTATTTTCACTTAATCACCTTGTGTTTCCTTTAAGCTGCGTGCCATATTAAAAGCCCTTTCAGACTTTTTTGCGAAACCTTGTTTTTTTAATATTTCTCCCTTAAGGTTATAATATTTCCACATATTCGGACTTATTTCTATTGCTTTTTCTACATAAAAAATCGCTTTATTATAGATGCCTTTTTTTTCGTAAAGTTTCCCCACTACATAATAAAGACCTCTATTTTCAGGAAGTATATTTAAAGCTTTTTCATAATATTTTATAGCTTTATCCATATCTTTAAAATCTTTGTAATAAAAACGTCCTAAAGCAAGATTTAATCCTAAATCTTCCGGATTTTTTTCAAACCCAGTTTTGTAGAATTCCAATGCTTTATTAAATTGATCTTTGTCATAATAAAAATCACCCAAAGCAACATACACTTGACTATTATTAAAACCTAGTTTAATTGCTTTTTTATAATTATCTACAGCTTTTTTTGAATTATTAATATAGTAATAAATTTATCCAATGTAATAAAAAATTTCACCATCTTTCTTGTTTAGGCTTAATGCTTTTTTATAATACTTTAAGGCTGATTTATATTCACTAATACCAAAGTAACTATGCCCTAAAAGTAAATATGCCTCTATATCTTTTTCAGTTAACGCTATCGTTTCTTCTACTTTTGTTACAGCTTTTTTATAATAAATAGCAGCTTTTCCTTATCCATTAATAGACTGTAGCATTCAGCAATTCCATAATATATTCTTCCATCATCTGCCCCTAATTTTACAGCTTTATTATAAAAACTAAGTGCTTTTTTGTATTTATTAAGGTTTTGATAGCTATATCCAAGAAGAAAATATACTTCTTTATTTCTATCATCAAATATTAATGCCTTTTCAAAGTTTTTTATGGCTTCATTAAATTGTTGTTCTTCTAAATAATTAGATCCAATACTGATATAATTATTAGTTTTCCCAATTTCATCTGTAAATAATAAATTCATAGACATTAGCATTAATCCTAATATTATGATACTTCTTTGCTTATTTTGGATACTTTTAATTTCTTTGATCCTCCTCATTTTTATTTTATCCTTTCTTTAGTAATTTAAGTAAATTGTATATAAACATTAACATTAACAAAATTCCAATTAAGGGATATTCTAAGGTTTGAAAATGAATACCAGGTTCAATTACAGAGATTTCAGGATTAAGCGGATCATAAAAAACTATAACAATATTTCCTACATCGTATTGTCCTCTCTTTTTCTCCAAAACAAATGAGAACTTTGAAGGTTTATATCCAAAATATATATTATCCCCATTATATTTTTTTTCATTAACAGAGTAGTTGTATTCTATTTTCAAATTATAATTAGGTAATTCATATCGCTTAACCAGATTATCTTTTTCAATCTTAAAAGAAACAATTTCACACTGTATTTCTTTCCAAAGATTACTATTTATTGCAAGTTTTAAGTTGATATTTAAAAAATTCTTCTATATGAGGACTTTCTAAAAAAAGTAATTTTCCCATTCTTGTATATTTAAAATATCTATAAAACATATAGGGAAAATATTATTAAACGTTGACTTTGAGATTCGTAAGCTTTACGATGACAAGACATACACATTTGTAATTTTCGGTTAAGCGTTGACTCATGCAAATTGCAAATGTGTATGGATTTTGGGTTAGATTTTCTTTTCATAACTCTAATTTTCTGATGAGAATATTTCTGCTAATGTTTCACCTTGTGCTAAAACTTTGTCTGCTTCCATTCTTGCTAAATCTGGTGGATAACCATAACGCATCAATATTTTCTTTACTGTTAATCTTAATTTTGCCCTTACATCATCTCTTTTGCTCCAATCAACAGTTGCATTTTTCCTAATTACATCAACAATGGTGTGAATTAATTCTTTCATCTTATTATCATCTAAAAAACTAGTTGATTCATTTTCACTTAACACACTATAAAAAGCGTATTCTTCTGGTGTAAGTCCGAGTTCTTCCGATTTATGATCTTCTAAACGCATCTCTCTGGCAATTTCTGATAATTCTTGTAATACTTGTGCAGAATCTATTTGATTATTATGATATCGTTTAACAACCGACTCTAACATTTCTGAAAACTTTTTTCCTTGTGCAATATTTTTTGTTTTCCTAACTCTTACTTCATCACTCAATAGTTTTTTGAGCAACTCAAACGCAACATTTTTTTGTTGCATATTTTTAACTTCTAATAAAAATTCATCCGACAAAATACTAATTGAAGGACTTTCAATTCCTGCTGCTTCAAAAATATCTATGACACCATCACTTGAAAGTGCATCATCTACAATTTGCTTAATCGCAGTTTCAACTTCGTAATCCGATTTAATTCCATTCCCTGAAAACTTATTTATTCTTGATTTTACAGCTTGAAAGAATGCAACTTCATCTTTTATCACCTCTGCCTCAAAACTTGGGACTGACATTGCAAAAAGCTTTGACAGCAATGTTACTTCTTTTAAAAATCTCTCTTTGAGTTTAACATCAGATAACATAAAATTTTGAGCACCGAGCAAAACTTGTAATTTTTGAGCTGTATCAACTTTGAAATAACTTTTATAATCGAAACCGTTGAACATCTGCTCTACAATTTCAAATTTCTCTTTCATTCCTGCGATAGCTTCTTTTATATCAACAATTGCTGAACCTTTCCCACCGCTTTGCAAATAAGTTGCCATTGCATTTCTAAGTTCTTGACCAATTCCAATGTAATCAACCACCAAACCACCTGGTTTGTCTTTGTAAACACGGTTTACTCTTGCAATTGCCTGCATTAAGTTATGCCCTTGCATTTTTTTATCTACATACAAAGTGTGCATACTCGGTACATCAAATCCAGTAAGCCACATATCACGAACAATGACCAATTTTAACTCATCATTAGGGTCTTTCATCCGTATTGCTAAATCTTTTCGTTGCTGTTTTGTAGTGTGATGCGGTTGAAATATCTCGGGGTCATCTGTCGAACTTGTCATTACAACTTTAATAGTTCCTTTGTCTATATCATCACTATGCCACTGGGGTTTTAATGCGACTATTTCATTGTATAATTTCACACAAATATTTCGTGTCATTCCTACAATCATAGCTTTACCTTCAAAAACTTTTTGCCTTGCTTCAAAATGGCTTACAATATCTTTGGCAATATCTTTTAATCTGTCAGGGTGTCCTACTACGGTATCAATCGTCGCTGTTTTTTTCTTTGCTTTTTCAATCTGCTCTTCCGTAGCATCAGAAATATCATTAATTTCTTCATCTAACTTTTTGGCGGTCTGCTCATCTAATTTAATTTTTACCAAACGAGATTCGTAACTAATTGGAACGGTTGCTCTATCATCTACGGCTTGTTTAATATCATAAACATCAATGTAATCTCCAAAAACAGCAGGCGTTGATTTATCCTCTTTTTCAATTGGCGTTCCTGTAAAACCAATGTATGAAGCATTGGGCAAAGCATCACGCAAATATTTTGCATTTCCGTATCTAATTTCCGAACCCTCTTCATTTTCTACAACTCTACCTTTAAAACCATACTGGCTACGGTGTGCTTCATCTGCAACAACTACAATATTTGTGCGTTCTGATAGTGTTTCGTAAATATTTCCCTCTTGTGGTGCGAATTTTTGAATAGTGGTAAATATTACACCTCCACCTGAAACTTTTAATAACTCTTTTAAATGTTCACGGCTATTGGCTTGCACAGGTGTTTGTCTTAAAAGTTGCTTACAGTTTCCAAAAGTGCTAAAAAGTTGGTCGTCTAAGTCGTTACGATCAGTAAGCATTACAATGGTTGGATTTCCCATTTTTGGGTGTGTAATAATTTGACCTGCATAAAAAACCATTGATAATGATTTCCCCGAACCTTGTGTATGCCAAACTACGCCAACTTTACGGTCACCCTCTTTTGAATTTGTGGCTCTCAAAGTTTCTTTAACTGCTTTTTGTACCGCATAATATTGATGATACGCTGCAACCTTTTTGATTTTAACTTGAAAAACTAAGCCTGTTTTTTCATCTTTTTTTTCTTCTTGCTCAAAAACAGTATTGTATCGTATTAGCTCAACTAATGTTTTTTTACCCAGCATATATTGGGTTAAAATTTGTAATTCTGTCCGTGGGTCATTGTCTAATTTCTCTGGCGATTTCCACGATAAATAACGGGTAAATGGTGCTGATATACTTGATGTCTTTGCTTCTATTCCGTCACTAATAACGCAAAGAGCATTATAATAAAAAATAGTTGGAACGGCTTTTTTATAGTTTTGAATTTGTGTGTAAGCTTTACGAAGTGTTGCGTTTTCATCTGTGGCAGATTTTAACTCCACAAATACCAAAGGTAAACCATTTACAAAAATAACTACATCAAAACGCTTCTCGTTGTTGTTCTCTTTTACTACAAGCTGATTAACTACCCAAAAGCTGTTGTTGTCAGGATTTTCAACATCTAACAAAGTAACATTAATCCCCTTTGTTTTTCCGTCTTTGGTATATTCTACCGTTACACCATTTGTAAGTAAGTTATGGAAACGCTCGTTGTTTTCCATTATATCTTCTGTGCCAAGATTGATTATTTTTTGATAGGCTTCAACTCGTTCCGATTCGCTCAATGTCGGATTTAATTTTTTTAATGATGCTTTTAGGTGCTTTTCTAAAATCACTGATGCAAAATTCTCTCGCTGTGGATTATCACTATTTGGGGCAATCTCTTTACCATTATAATAGGTGTAGCCTTGAGCTATTAATTGGTCAATGAATGATTGTTCTATGGTATTTTCGTTTAACATACCGCACTCTCTTTAAATTCATCAACTCGCAACTGCCCGCTCATTAATTTTGGTAATAGGGTGTCGCGGGTTTGTTTTAAGGTTTGGATTTGGGAATTATTTTTTTGAATTTTATGAAACAATGGTTCAACGATATTATTGAATTTTTCTAAAATGTTATTATCTGGTTTTGGAATCATAATATTTTTAATCCCGTCATTATTAATATCAGCTTGAACACTACCACTCAATAAATTATCTTTAATTTCTTGAAATTCTTTACTAAATACGAATAGCCAAATATAATAATGAGATAGATTTGTAGTTTTTAATCCACTAAATCCTGTTGATAAAATATATTTTTCAACTTCTTCTTTTGAATTTAAATCAAACATCAGTACTTTTCTAACACTACCTTTTTTTGCAAACCATACAGAATTTAATACGGGTTGCATATTTGCTCTTGAAGGTCTTTTGTTAAATGTTATAAAAGTTTCTGTGTTAACAATTTTTTCATTTTGAACATCAGCAGTAGCAAGATATATCTTTTCTCCTCTAAATTCTGTAAGTCCACTTCCTATTATTTTAGATAACTCAGAATTACCTAAACTAACTCTATCCCAATCCTCCCCTGCTTCTTCCACAAACCACTCTTTAAAAATGGTTTGAGCGGTGGTTTCTAAGGTTTTGTTTTGGGCTTGTAAGAGTTCTATTTTGTCATCAAAGGCGGTTAGTATTTTTGTTATGGCGACTTGTTCTTGGAGTGGGGGGACTGGAATTGGAAATTTTCTGAGCTCTCCAAGAGTTATATATTTTTGAGTTGTCCCAGATAGTCTACTCAATATATAATTCTGACCAATCTTACTAATTAAAAAATAAAATAACCACTTAGCCTTTGTTTCATCTCCACATTTGAATAATCCAACATTCTTTATGGCAAAATCAGGTTTATTATTTAATAAACAAACCTCTCCAACAGTTCCAATCATTGATAATAAAATATCCCATTTGTCAACTTTGCTTCTTTTGTTAATTTCAGTAAAATCTTCAATGGAAATATTGTATGCAGAAGATGTTTCTAATTTACTATTCTTAATATTTTTAGAAGTTATTAACAACTTTCCTTCTTTTGTTTTTTTAGGTGAGTTATGAGTTCCATCTGCAATTTTTATACAAAAATTTTCTGCTGTTATTATTTTCCATTGTTCAGGAAACAAACCCAAAGTAGTCTCCACCCAACCTTTTGGTACATTATTATCTGCACTCATAATCTAAACCCAATTTTAGCAAGTTGTTTTTCAATCTCTTGGTTAAGCTCGGTTTCTTTGTCCATTTGTTGTTTTAAAGTTGCTGTAAGTTCAGTCATTTTATCTTCAAATAGTATGCCGTCATCTTCTTCATCGGGTATGCCTACATATCGTCCTGGTGTTAATACATGAGAATGTTTGCGTATCTCTTCAAGCGTGGCAGATTTACAAAAACCTTTTTGGTCTTCGTAGTTTTCGTCTTTACGCCAGTTGTGGTAGGTCTCTTTTATTTTATTAATGTCTTCTGGGGCTAAGTCTCTATGCACACGGTCTTTCATAAAGCCCATTTCAGAAGCATCAATAAATAAAACATCTTTGCTATGGCTGTTTTTTTCTCTACGCAAAAACCAAATACAAGCAGGAATACCAGTATTGTAAAAAAGTTGTTTTGGTAGGGCTACAATACACTCTACCAAATCAGCTTCTACTAAGTTTTTACGAATTTCTCCTTCTCCCGAAGTATTGGAACTTAAACTTCCATTAGATAGCACCGTTGCCATTACACCTCTTGGCGATAGATGATACAACATATGTTGCATCCAAGCAAAGTTGGCGTTTCCATTTGGTGGTGTGCCATATTTCCACCGTCCATCTTCTTGTAAAATATCTGCTCCCCAATCTTTTTGGTTAAAAGGTGGATTGGCTAAAATGAAGTCGGCTTTTAAATCAGGGTGAGCATCTTTTAAAAATGAGCCTTCGGTATTCCAAGCCACAAACTTTGAATTTATGTTACGAATGGCTAAATTCATTTTAGAAAGTTTCCAAGTGGTTTGGTTGCTCTCTTGTCCGTAAACAGTTATATCTTTTATGTTTCCTTGATGCTCAGTTACAAACTTTTCACTCATCACAAACATTCCACCACTACCACTTGCAGGGTCGTAAACTCTCCCTTTGTAAGGCTCTATCATCTCAACCATCAGTTTTACAATCGCTTTTGGTGTGTAAAATTGTCCACCCTTTTTTCCTTCGGCATTGGCAAATTCTCCTAAAAAGTATTCATAAACTCTACCAAAAAGGTCTTTTGAGTTTTGGTTTTCGGCTTGTAGTTCTGTGTTAGAGATTAAGTCAATCAATTCACCCAAAGAGGTTTTGTCTAAATTGGCTTTGCCATAAACTTGTGGGAGCACATTTTTAAGTTCTTTGTTTTCTTTTTCTATGGCTTCCATTGCATCATCAATGGTTTGATAGTTGGCAATTTAGCTTGAGAATGAATATGAGTCCAACGAGCTAATTTGGGTACAAAAAAAACATTTTCAGCAATGTATTCGTCTCTATCTTCTGGGTCACTCCATTCGTCAGCTTCTAATTTGTCATAGAGTTCTGCAAACGATTCGGAAATGTATTTTAGAAACACCAAACCTAACACAACATGTTTGTATTCTGCGGCATCAATGTTCTTTCTAAGTTTGTCTGCCGCTTTAAATAGTTTTTGTTCAAAACTGCTATTATCTGTTTTTGCCATAAATTTTAATCTCCTTTATTAGTTTTAAATATCATTTTTTTAGTTATTTTCAATATATTTTTTTAGTTTCATAATTAAATGATAGCAATCATATAACCTATACCTATTTACGATGACATCAGACAGAAATACATCTACCTTGTTCACTCCTCATACTAGTGATATGTATTTATAACCAAAGCTTTGTAGAAATTCTGTTGCATTACATTTTGGACATGCGACATAATATCTGTGTTGTCATCTAATCTAATTCTAGTTCCACATTTTTTTATAAATATAGGTTCCAATTCCTGGTTTTTCTCCAGTAGTAGCCATATCAAATTACTCATCTTTTTTATTTTTTATCTTTTGGTGGGCAAGGATCACTCCCATAACTGTTCCCTGCCCTTATTTTTCCATCTTTACCATGTATTTTTGTATCCGACTTTTGGTTTTTAGCAATTTCTGTTGCTTTTTTAATAGCTTCGCCTTGTGTTTTAGTTACTTTAGTCGCCTTTGAATTTCCTGCTCCCTTAACTGCCCAATCCTTTCCATGTGGAACTACATGTTGATTTTTTCCCATTACAAATCCTCCTCATCTAATTTTTCTTTATCTATAATTTTTATAAGTCTTCTGATGAGTATAAGTTCCTTTTGAACTTACTCTCATTAATTCATTATAAATATTTTCTAGTATATTATATTTTTCATATATCAAACCATCTCTAAATTTATTTACAAAAAATCCTCTTAATTATTAGTACATATATAATATTAACTTTATTTTCAATAAAAATCAAGAGAAAAAAATAACTTTTTATTTTCTTATTGACAAAACAAGGATCTCCTATTATAATATATTAGAATTTTATTAAATAGTAAAACAATAAAATGAAAGGTGGTTAAAATATAATGTTAGGATATATTTTTAATTTTGGATGGCTTTATGATCTAATAAAGCTATTAGTAGAAAATGTTTTTAATCTTCAAATGAATACAAGACTTGGTGAAAGTATACATTTTTTCTTTTATGATAGTATAAAGATTATAATTCTTCTTAGTTTTATGATTTTTACTATTACTTATATTAGAAGTTATTTCCCACTTGAAAAAACAAAAAAAATAATTGAAAAATATAATGGATTTAGTGCTCACTTAATGGCGTCCTTACTCGGAATAGTTACTCCTTTTTGTTCTTGTTCTTCTATTCCTTTATTTATCGGTTTTGTAGAAGCTGGAATTCCTATTGGTGTTACTTTTTCATTTCTAATTACATCTCCCATAGTAAATGAAGCTGCTTTTGCTGTATTGCTTGGTAGTTTTGGTTGGAAAATAGCTACAATTTATGTAATAACAGGAGTTATTATAGGTATAATTGGCGGTATAATAATTAGACTTCTTAAAATGGAAAAATATGTAGAAGAATATGTATACAAAATGAAAGCTGGAAATGCAATTATTGAAGAAATGACACAAAAAGATAGAGTTAATTATGCTAAAGAACATGTAATAGAAATAGTACAAAAAATTTGGATATATTTATTAATTGGTATAGGAATAGGAGCATTAATTCATGGATGGGCTCCAGCAGAACTTTTAGCAAAATATGCAGGCCCTAATAATCCTATAGCTGTAATAGTTGGTGTTTTATTTGGTATACCTTTGTATTCAAATGCTCTAGGAACTATTCCAATAGCAGAAGCATTAATTAATAAAGGAGTAGGAATAGGTACTGCATTAGCATTTATGATGGCAGTTACAGCTCTTTCATTACCAGAAATGATATTACTTAAAAAAGTAATTAAACCTCGATTAATAACTACATTTGTTATAATTACAGGTATATCAATAATTATTGTTGGATATCTATTTAATTGGTTATTATAACCAAAAGATTATTTAATAAAAAAATTATATATAAGGAGTAAAAAAATGAACAATGATATGAAAAAAATGAATAAAATGTTGTTAATACTTGGATTAATGGCCTTTTTAGCAAATGGCGATAACTATGCCGCAGCACCTCTTTTAATTGACATAGCAAAAGATTTAAATCTTAACATTCAAACTGCAGCATTATCAGTTACGGCATATATGCTATCTTTTGGATTATTTACTTTATTATTTGGTCCATTATCAGATAGATACGGAAAAACTAAAATAATAAACATTGCAGCACTTGGGACAGCTACATTTAGTATTTTAGGAGGCTTTGCTTTTAATTTACCATCTCTTATATTTTTTAGAGCTGTCAACGGAGCTTTTGGAGCAGGTATTTTCCCTGTAACTATGGCACTTGTAGGACAAAGTTTTGATAATCAAAATAGACAAAAAGCACTTGGTAAAGTAATGGGACTTATGTTTTTAGGTGGTGCTACAGCTACAGCAATAGGTGGCGCATTAGCATACTTTGGTTCTTGGCGTATCGTTTATATCGGATATGGTATAGCTGAATTAATTTTAGCTTTAGCTATGTTAAAAATGCTTGAAAGAGATAACCCTGTAGTTAATAAACTTAACTTTATTTCAGCTTATAAAGTTCCTTTATCAAATTATAGATTTATGAGATTAGTTACTTTGATATTTTTTGTAGGTTTTAGTGTATTTGGAAGTTTTACATATTCTGGAAAATTACTCCAATCAATTACAGGATTCAATATACTTCAAGTTGGATTAATTTTATCATTATTTGGAGTAGGAACTGTAATAGGTGGAAAAATTGTTCCGAAAGCAAGAATTATTTTAAAACATGGTTTTTTAATAACAGCAGGAATATTAGGATTTATGTCGTTATTTGCAATATCATCTTATAAAAATGTGTGGATATTAGGAATTAGTTTAATAGGATTTGGTATAGCATTTATCTTTATGCAAACTACTCTTATTTCTACAGCTCAAGAAAAATTACCTAAAATGAGAGGAACTGCTATGTCTCTTGCATCATTTAATATGTTTGTAGGTGGTGCTAGTGGAACAGCACTTAATGGTTATATAATGAAACAATATACTATATCGAAAATTTTTTATAATACTTCCTATATATTACTTACAGTAGGATTTATTGCAGCTATATTTGTAGCTAGATTTGAAATGAGAAAAGCAAAAGGCTATTATAACAATCAATAAAAAAATGATTCTACTAAAAATTTTATAATAAAAAAATTATAATTGCCTATTGTTGTATTTAAAAATATATGATAAAAAATATATAGTTTTATAAAATAAAAAAATGAAAAAGGTGATTATAATGGATACTACTTATTTACTCGGAATCGATATTGGTTCAACTACAATTAAAGCTGTTATCATAAATAACACAGATGAAATTATTTATTCTATATATCAACGACATAATGCAGAAATTATATTAACTTTAAAAAAAATACTAAATGAAATAAATATTAATTTTAAAAATTTTAATTTTAAAATTGCAATTTGTGGAAGTGGCGGAGAAAAAATTGCGAATTATTTAAATATTAATTTTATTCAAGAAGTTGTTGCTAATGCAATTGCAGTAAAAGAAAAATACAAAAATACGAAAGTTGCAATTGAACTAGGTGGTCAAGATGCAAAAGTTATATTTTTTAATCATAATAATGAAGGTAATATAGTTAATACTGATATGAGGATGAATGGAGTTTGCGCTGGTGGAACTGGAGCTTTTATTGATCAAATAGCTGAATTATTAGATATTAAAACTGAAGAATTTGAAAGTTTGGCATCAAAAGGTAAAAATATATATAATATATCTGGTCGTTGCGGAGTTTTTGCAAAAACAGATATTCAGCCTTTATTAAATCAAGGAGTTCCAAAAGAAGATATTGCACTTTCTAGTTTTCATTCAATAGCAAAACAAACTATTAGTGGATTAGCTCAAGGAAATGAAATACTACCTCCTGTTATATTTCAAGGTGGACCACTAAAATTTAATCCTACATTAATAAAAGTATTTAAAGAAAGACTAAATTTTTCTGATAATCAGGTTATCATTCCCAAAAATTCTGAAATTTTTGTAGCTTATGGTACTGCCTTAGCTATTAATCAATTATTTAAAGATACAAAAAAATATAATTTAGAGAAAATTATTAAACGGTTAGAAGCATATAAATATAATTTAGAAACAAATGATAATTATAATAATGTTTTTTTTAAAAACTTAGAAGAAAAAGATGAATTTTATAAAAGGCATACTAAAACTAAATTAAAAAGAATTTTAAAAGAGAATGAAAATATAGATATTTATATTGGAATTGATGGTGGTTCTACAACTACAAAAATAGTTTTTATAGATGAAAATGATAAAATAATTGATAATTTTTATAGTTCAAATAAAGAAGATTCTTTAACAGTTGCAAAACAAGGCTTACTCTATTTAAAAGATAAATATAGAAAAAGAAATATTAAATTTAATGTAAAAGGTGTAGGAACGACAGGATATGGAGAAAATTTGCTATATAAAGCTTTCAAAGCAGATTATCATAATGTAGAAACTGTTTCACATGCAAAAGCAGCTTTAAAATTTAATAAAGATATTTCATTTATATTGGATATTGGTGGGCAAGACATGAAAGCTATCTTTATTAAAAATAATATTTTAACAGATATTGTATTAAATGAAGCTTGTTCTTCAGGATGTGGGTCATTTCTTGAAACTTATGCAAAATCTTTAGATGTAAAACTAGAAGATATTGCTAAATTAGCATTTAAATCAAAATCTCCTTCAAGACTTGGTTCTAGATGTACAGTTTTTATGAATAGTAGTATTATTACTGAACAAAAACAAGGTAAAACTAAAGAAGATATTTTAGCTGGTTTATGTATGTCTATTATAGAAAATGTATTTACTAAAGTTGTTCGAATAAATGATTTTGATAATTTAGGTAATGTAATTTATGTTCAAGGTGGAACTTTTAAAAATGATGCAGTACTCAGAGCATTAGAAATATATACTAATAAAAAAGTAATTCGTGCTCCATTCCCAGGAGAAATGGGAGCATATGGAGTTGCTTTATTAACTAAAGATTTCATAACAAAGCAAAAAAATTATAAATCTACTTTTATTGGATTAGAAAATTTAGAAAATTTTTCTTATACAAAAAAATCTGGTTCTATATGTCAATTTTGTACAAATAACTGTGTAAGAAGTATAATTGAATTTTCTGATGGTACATATTTTGTAACAGGAAATAAATGTGAACGTGGAGAAATTATTGGCAATATTTCTATCGAAAAAACTAAAAAAGAATTAAAAGAAAAAATTAATAAAATTAACAAAGTTCCAGATGTAATGAAAAGTAGAGAAAAATTAATATTAAAAAAATATTCAAATATATTATTATTACCTCAAAAAAATATTACTATTGGGATTCCTAAAATATTAGAATTTTGGAATAGTTTACCATTTTGGAAAAGTTTTTTTGAAACACTTGGATTTAAAGTGATTTTATCAGATAATAGCTCTTACAAAATATTTGAAGAAGGAATGAAATTTATACCTTCAGATACTATATGCTTCCCTTCAAAATTAGCTCATGGGCATATTGAAAATCTTGCTCAAAAAAAAGTAGATAGAATTTTTATCCCTACTTTTTTAAAATTACCTAAAATTACTAAAAAATTAAAAAATTCAGATGGATTATGTGCGGTAGTACAAGGTTCAGCTTTAATGCTTTCTCAAAATAATGATATAAGTAATAGATATAATCTAATAATTGATAATCCCACTTTTAGATGGACAAGTGAAAAATTAAAGGATAAACAAATTATAAAATATATGACCGAAACATTTAATTTAAAAGAAAATATAATAAAAAAAGCTATTGATATAGCAAATATTTCACAAAATAAATTTAATGAAGAACTAATAAATATAGGTAAAGAGGCAATAGAATATGCTAAAGAACATAATACTTTTGCTGTCCTTTTAGCCGCAAGACCTTATCATTCAGATAGTTTAATTAATCATAATATTTCATCAATATTTACTCAAAATAATATACCTATATTAACTATTGATTCTGTCCCTTATGATATAAACGATAAAGATATAGAAAACATTATGATAGATGTAAATAATAGATTTCATTCAGAAATGATTCTGGCTACATTATGGGCTGCAAAACAGCCAGATATAGAAGTAGCTCAAATAATTAGTTTTGGTTGTGGGCATGATGCTATAAATAGTGATGAACTTGCAAGAATATTAAATAAAATTTCTAATAAACAACTATTGGCTTTAAAAGTAGATGAAGGAGAAGTAATAGGTCCTCTTAATATTAGAATAAAATCTTTTATTGAAACAATAAAAGAAAAAAGAAAAGAGAAAAAAGAATTTAAAATAAAATCTTTAGAAAATGGATATAAAGCTAGATTTAAATATGAAGATAAAAAGTTAAAAACAATTTTAATTCCAAACCTTTCAGAAGCATTTAGTGAAATTGCTACAGCTGTTGTAAAACACTTAGGTTATAAAGCTAAAAGACTTGAAATTGCTGATGAAAGAGCTATAGAACTTGCTAAAAAATACGTACATAATGATATGTGTTATCCAGCTTTTATAAATACTGGAGAAATGTTAAAAGTCTTGGAAGAAAAAAAATATAATCCTAATGAAATTGCTTTTGGACTTGCTCAAAATTGTGAAGATTGTAGAGCAGCACAGTATCTAATGGTCATAAGAAATGCTTTAAATTCATTTGGTTATGAAAATATTCCTATAGTAACTACAGGTAATGACCCGCTTGGAGTACATCCTGGAATAAAACTTGGAATAAAATTTCAAGTACGTATGCTTGTAGGAGTAGCAATTATTGATACTTTACAAGTAATAAAAAGAAAAATAAAACCTTATGAAGTGAATAAAGGTGAAACAAAACAAGTTTATGAATATTATGTAAAAAAAATTGCTAATTCTCTTGAAAAAGGATTTTTTGAACCTTTTAATATATTTGAGAAAGCTGTAGAAAGATTTAATAAGATAGAAACAAAACAAGAATACAAACCAAAAGTTTTTTTTATTGGTGAAATTCTTATGAACTATCATTCAACAGCAAATTATAAAATAGTTGAATATCTAGAAAATAATGGACTAGAAGTAATAATGGCTGGAATGGTTGATTTCTTTAGAAGAGAAGTTATTACAATAAAAGAAGGGATAAAAAAACATCATTTCCCAAACCCTGCATTAAGTTTTTTATATGCAGATGTTACAGATAAAGCTTATCATTATGTTCTTAAAGAAATTAATAAACGAATGAAAAACTTTAAATTTTATGAAAAAAAAATAAGTATTAAAGATTTAAGTAAAAAAATAGAAGGACTTGTAGATAAATCATATAATTCAGGAGAAACATGGTTAATACCTGCTGAGATATTAGAATATGCCGAAAAAGGAGTGAAATCTTTTATTATTGTACAGCCATTCGGATGTCTTCCAAATCATGTTACAGGTAGAGGATTAATAAAACCTATGAAAAAACGTTATCCTGATATACAAATTCTTGCATTAGATTACGATCAAAATACAAGTTTTGCAAATATAGAAAATAGATTACAAATGTTAATAATGAATGCAAAATAAATAATTATAATTTCAAAAAAATAATTATATAAAATATTTTATTTATATGATATACTATATATTTAAAAATATTTCATTTGAAATAAAAAAGGTGGTTATATAATGACAATAATTTTATATTTAATAACATTAATTTTATTATTTATTTCTTTTATAAAAGATAAAAATAAAACTAAAAAAGCTTTAAAAAAAGGATTAAAAGCATTTGAAAATATTTTACCTCAATTTTTAGGAGTTATTGTATTAGCAGGAATACTTTTAGCTATTTTTAGTCCAGAATTAATATCTAAAATAATTGGAGATAAATCTGGAATTTTTGGTATATTAATATCGGCTATAATAGGTTCTATTACATTAATACCTGGATTTATAGCTTTCCCTACTGCTGCTTTACTTCTTGAAAATGGCGCTGGATATATGCAAATTGCATCTTTTATATCTACACTCATGATGGTAGGAATAATTACTTTTTCTATTGAAAAAACATATTTTAATACAAAATTTACTATAGCTAGAAATTTATTAGCATTTATATTTTCTTTTATAGTAGCATTTATAATTGGTAAGGTAGTGATTTAAATGAAAAAATTAGTTAAACGATATGTATTCTTTTTAATTACAATAACTATGCTATTAATACTTTTAGCAATAAATTTTGAAATTGGTAAGAAAAGTTTTTTTATTACAATTAATTCTTTAAAAGAAATGATTTTAATTATACCTCCTATTTTTATTTTATTAGGTTTATTAGATATATGGATATCAAAAGAAACTATGACTAAACATTTAGGAGAAAAATCAGGGCTAAAAGGTATTTTTCTTGCTATATTTATAGGCTCTGCTGCTGCAGGTCCTTTATATGGTGCATTTCCTATAGCAACTGTATTTATGAAAAAAGGAGTAAAATTTAAAAACATTATAATATTTTTAGGTGCATGGTCAACTACAAAAATTCCTATGTTTTTATTTGAAATGTCATCATTAGGAGCAAAATTTGCAATAACAAGATTAATAGTAGATATTTTTGGAATAATTATTATTGCAGAAATATTAAACAAAATTATTTCTGATGAAGAAAAAATAAAAATATATAAAAATACACAAAATTTTTAATATCTTATATAATATATAAATTTCTAAATATTAATTTAAAAGGAGTGATTAAACATGGTAATTAAAATTTTAGGTTCAGGATGTAAAAATTGTAAAACTTTAGAAGCGAATACAAAAAAAGCTATAGAAGAATTAGAATTAAATGCACAAATAGAAAAAGTAGAAGATATTCAAGATATTATGGCATATGGAGTAATGAGTACCCCAGCTCTTGTAGTTGATGAGATAGTTAAATCTACTGGAAGAGTATTATCTCCAAAAGATATAATAAAATTATTAAAATAATTAAAAATCCCATTTGATAATTTATTTATTAAATGGGATTTTTAATATTAATTTACTTTATTTAATATTACTTGTTTTATTTTTTTATTTATTGTATTTACAAGTATTGCTATTGCGCCATCACCACTTACATTTGTAGCCGTTCCAAAACTATCTTGAGCAAAATGTATAGCTATCATTAATCCTTGTTGTCCAGTTCCAAACATAAACATTTTTTCTAAAAGTCCTAATGTAGCATAAACTCCTCCTCCTGGTATTCCTGGAGCTGCAACCATTGTAATACCTAACATTAAAACAAATGGAAACATCATAGTAAATGTTGGAGTTGTTCCTGACATTAAAAGAACTGCCATTGTAGCTAAAACTAATGTAATTGTATCTCCTGCTAAATGTATCGTAGCTCCTAAGGGTACTACAAAATCTACTATCTCTTCATCTACACCATTTTTTCTAGAACATTCTAAACTAACTGGTATTGTAGCAGCTGATGATTGTGTTCCCAATGCTGTAAAATAAGCTGGCAATATATTTTTTATTGCTTCAAACATATTTTTATTTGCAAATGTACATGAAATAAAATACTGCACCAATACATAAATAAATTGAAGTGATAAAATCATTATAAATACTGATGAAAATGTTTTCATTGTATAAAAAATTTCCCCACTTGCACTTATTTTTGCAAATATTCCTGCTATATGTAATGGAATGAATGGAATAAGTACTGCGTTTACTGTATTTTTCATTATTTTTTGAAAATCATCTATTACATTAAATAAATTTGTTGACTTTAAATGTGCCATCCCAAGTCCAATTAAAAAAGCAAATATTAAAGCTGTCATTATTCCCATTATTGGAGGCATATCTATTGTAAAAAATGGTTCTATATTTATACTATTATTTTTACTAAGCTCTTTTGCTTTTATAAATTTTGGTAATATATTACTTCCAATTAAAAAAGCACTAAATCCTGCTACTATAGTAGATACATATGCTATAACTACTGTTAATCCTAATAATTTATTTGCTTTTTTACCTAAATCCGCTATACCTGGAGCGACAAATCCTATTATAATACACGGTATTATAAATTTTAAGAAATTTCCAAATATTGATGAAAATGTAGACATTATTCTGACAATTCTAAAGTTATTTAAACTTTTTGATATAAGACCTATAATTATACCTGAAATAATTCCAATTATAAGTTTACTTAACAATCCTAATTTTTTCATATAAAATCCTCCTGTATATTTTTTTAATACATTTGTAACAAAAAAATATCATATATTTTACAAAAAGTCAATAAAAAATTAGTATAATAGTACTAAAAAAATAAACTTATAGTGTTTTATTAATAAAATCAATGTTAAAAGTATTTATATATATGTAATTAAAAAAAGTAGTGCTAATTGCACTACTTTAATAATTTATGCTATTTTCACTTCTTTTTTTATTCTAATTTTTTGCAAGAAATATATTAATCCATAAACTAATAATCCAAATATATAAAATACGTATCTATGAATATTATCTATATGTAGTAAAAGATTAATCAACTTAGGGTAAAACAATATTAAAGTTGCTACTGCGAATAATATTGTTTCATACCATTTATTTTTAATTATAAACCATCCTTGAGTAAAGTTAGTAAATGCTAATGCTCCTAATGATGTCATTATAAATATAAATATTCCTTCTGGCCAGTTGTTTATTCCTACTAAAACTAAATCTGGATTAAATACAAACATAAATGGTATTACTGCTGTTCTCAAATCATATATAAATCCTTGTATCCCTGTCTCGATTGGATCTGATTTTGCAATAGCTGCTGCTGTATAAGCTGCCAAACCAACAGGCGGAGTGTCATCGGCTAATATCCCAAAATAGAAACAGAATAAATGTGCTGCTACTGGTGCAACAGGATTAAATGAATAAACAGCACTAAGCTTTAATATCACAGGAACTGTAATAGATGCCATTACTATATATGTTGCTGTTGTAGGTAATCCCATTCCTAATATTAAACTTGCAATAGCTGTTATAAATAATAATAAAAATAAATTTCCATTTGATAATACTTCTACTATTTGTACTATCATACTACCAATTCCAAGAGATACAACTCCAACAACTATTCCTGCTGCTGCAGTAGCTAATGCTACTCCCATCATATTTCTTGAACCAGCTATAAGTCCATCAGTTATTATAAATATTCCATTTTTTAGTCCTTCAACTATAGTTTTATTATTTTTTTTAGCTGATATAAGTTCTTGAACAAATGTTACAGCAAATAAAACAATTATCGCATTAAAAGCTGATAATTTTGGCGAATGTCTCATTATCATTAACTCATATATTAAAACTGATAATGGTATTAAATAGTGCCATCCATTTTTTAGTACTTTAAAAAAATTCGGTAAATCTGCTTTTGGTAATCCTTTAATTCCTAATTTTAACGCTTCTAAATGTGTTATATAAAATAACGCTATATATGATACAAAAGCTGGTACTATCGCTGCTTTTACTACTTCTATATAAGATACTCCAAGATATTCTGATATAATAAATGCTGCTGCTCCCATAATAGGAGGCATAAGTTGTCCATTTGTACTAGCTGCAACTTCTGTAGCTGCTGCTATTTTACCAGGATAACCACTTTTTTTCATTAATGGAATTGTAAAAGTTCCTGTAGTTACTACATTTGCTATACTTGACCCTGAAATAAGTCCGCTAAGTCCACTTGATACAACAGATGCTTTTGCTGGACCGCCTCTATATTTTCCAAGTAATGCAAATGATAAATCATTAAAAAATTGTCCAGCTCCTATTTTATCAAGTAATGCCCCTAATAAAACAAATAAAAATACTGTATTAGCAGATACATCTAGTGGAATACCAAATATTCCCTCAGTAGAAAGTGATATCTGTGTAAGATATTTTGTAAGAGACACTCCTCTAAATGCAAATATTCCTGGCATATTTGGTCCTAAAAATCCATATAAAGAAATTAACATAGCTATTATTGGTAATGCAGGACCTATTGCTCTTGTTGCAGCAATAAGTATTAAAATAATAGTAGTTATTCCCATAATATAATCATTTGTATTTGGCATACCAGCTCTCTTGGCTATTCCTTCTTTATCTATTATTATATATAAAATAGCTAAAATAGATAGTATAGCAAATATGATATCTATTAATGGTATTTTGTCTATTTCATGTAAAAATTTAAATTTCTTTAATGGCCTTTTTATCATTGGAACACTTAAAAATATAAGAACTGTAGCAAAAGTAAGGTGTATTGCTCTTGTTGATACACTATCTAATATTAAAAATTTTGGTAATGCTAACTGAAATAAAGCCCATAAAATAGAAATTGTAGATATTAAAAAAGAATCAAATTTTCTTTTGTGTCTTATCTTTCCTATTTCTTCTTCTAATAATTCTTCTGCTATATTTTCATCTAATTTCGACATCTTTTCACACTCCCTTTATTTGAAATATAAAAGCCTCCTAAAGATTGGAGGCCTTATCAATTACTTAATTAGTTCTTTTTTTATATATTTCATAAGTCCTG
This sequence comes from Hypnocyclicus thermotrophus, assembly GCF_004365575.1. NCBI lineage: Bacteria > Fusobacteriati > Fusobacteriota > Fusobacteriia > Fusobacteriales > Fusobacteriaceae > Hypnocyclicus > Hypnocyclicus thermotrophus. The sequence continues at coordinate 304,875 of NZ_SOBG01000001.1, read as the reverse complement.
CTTCTTTATAATATTTTAAAGCGCCTTTATGAATAGGTGCTGATAATCCTTGAAGCATACTTTCTTTTGTAAGAGTAGAATAAGCTGGATGAAGTTTTTTGAAATCTTCAAAATTTTCAAATACTTCTTTTGTAATAGCATATACTACATCTTCACTAACTTTTGTCGAAGTTATTAATGTTGCTTTTACTCCTATTGAATTTATATCCTCTGTATTTTGCGCATTTGGATAATTTTTAGCTTCTATTATAGATTTTGCATAATAAGGTTTATCATTTATTAATTTATCAAATTCAGGCCCTGTTATATTTACTATTTTTACTTTTATTCTTCCAGAAGTAGCTTCTTTTATAGCTCCACTTGGATGTCCTACTGTATAAAAAAATGCATCTATTCTTCCATCTTGTAAAAGTCCTGGTGCTTCGACTGCTTTTACATATTCAGCATTTATATCGTCTTCTGAAATTCCTACAGCTTCTAATACATCTTTAGCATTTTGTAATTGTCCAGAACCCACATTTCCTAAATTAACTCTTTTTCCTTTTAAATCTTTTATTGAGTTAATTCCACTATCAACTGATGCTACTAAAGTAATTGATTCTGGATGGATAGAAAATACTGATCTTAATTCTTCTTGTTTTCCAGCTTCTTTCCATTCAGATTGACCGTAATATGCTTGGTACTGTCTATCAGATTGTGCTATACCAAAATCTAAATCACCCTTTAATACCGCATTGATATTATAAACTGACCCTGCAGTTGATTCAACAGTTGCTTTTATATTATATTCTGATTTTGAATTTATCATCTTACTTATTGCTCCACCTGTTGGATAATAAACCCCAGTAACTCCTCCTGTACCTATTGTAATAAAAGTTTTTTTACTACTCGTTGTATTAGTATTTCCGCCTCCACATGCTACAAAAGCAAATGCAAGAGTTAATAATAATAATTTTAAAATATATTTTTTCATAATAGTACCCTCCCTTGTCTTTTTATATATTTCTATGTATACACGTCTATATTTAAGAATATTTTACAAAAAATTAAAAAAAAAGTCAATATTGTCATTTATAATCATCACATATATATATTAGATGAACGCTATATATTTTATAAATGTTTATTAATGTTTATTAATTTAAATATTGTTTTTTCTATGTTTTCTTTATAGTTAAACTTATTAAAATATTCTATAAAATAATATCCATATATAAAATCTTTTTTATAATTTAATAATTTTATATATTTATCAAATAATTTTCTAGCTTTATGAAAATCTTTTTTATTATATAAAGATAATAATTTTTCTATAGTATTAAATCTATATTCTAAAGCCAAATCAAATGTAATATCATCATATTCTATATCCATTAATCTTTCAAAATAAGTTTTAGCTATTTCATTTCTATTTAGATATAATGCTGTATTTGCTATTTCATAATAATGTTTTAAAAGATAATCAGCATCTACATCATTTATATGAACATCTAAAAGTTTTCTATTTTTTCTAAAATAATATTTTACTTTTTCTATGTTTTCTATTTCTTTATATAATTCTAATAAATACATATTTATTAATATTTTTTTGTCATTTTCCTCGTATTTTTTTAATAAACTTCTAAGTATAAAAAGTGATTTATCATATTCTTTTAATCCTCTTAAAACAAGTGATATCATTGATTGAACTCTAAAAACAGTTTCTCTATCTTTTATATATTCTAATTTTTTAAAATACTCTAAAGACTCTTCATATTGTGATAATCTATAAAATGTAAGTCCTAGATTAAATATTATTTTATTTCTTATTTCTTCTTCAAATTCTTCTAAAAAATATCTAATTAATTTTTCTAATCTTACTATTTCATCATAATTTTCTAAATTATATGATATTCTTATTATATTTAATGAAACTTCAGATAATATTTTATTGTTTTTAGATATAATTATGTCGTTAAAAATTCTAAGATAATAATATAATGATTCTTTAAAATTATGATTAGTATACAATGTATCCGCTATTTTTTTATAAAGCTCTATTTTAGTATCAATATTATATTCATGGATATATTTTTCAACTTCATGAGCTATAGTTTCAATATCTTCTCCAGTTTCAATTCTTTGTAAAAAATTATCAGATATTTTTTTCATTTGCTCGTCTTTTGTTTCTAATAAGTAATCTAATTCTACTCTTTCATCTATCCCCCGATTAGATAAAATAGTATTAAAATTATTTACTATAGCTTTTGCAAATTTTTTATTGAAATTTGTTTTCCCTATTTCAACCATCCCAAGATAACTTCTTGAAAATTTTCCTTGTGTAAGTTCTACTTGACTAATTTTAAATTTTTTTCTTAGATACACAATTTTTTCATTTGGTGATAATATTTTCATAACAACATACCCCTTTTTTCAGATTTATTTTAAATTTTCTTCTATTATAGAATACAAAAAAACAATGAATTAGTCAATAGTTTTTGTCGTATATAGTACCGCTTAACTAATACAAGAATTTATTTTTATTCTTTTTCTTAGTAAATAAAGGATGATTTCACTTCTTTTTTTGTCTTATTTATAATATAGAAATTATATATATCTATAATATATATAATCAATATAAGTTTTATATAGCATTTGAAATTATTATAAAACTACGTTACAATATAAAAAATAAAAACAATTATAAATTTTTAAGGGGGAAATATGTTTAGACCATGTATCGATTTACATAATGGAAAAGTTAAACAAATCGTCGGAGGAACTCTTTCAGATAATAAGACAAATTCCATTATTGAAAACTTTGTTTCTGATAAACCTGCTAGTTATTATGCAAAGCTTTTTAAAAAATATAATTTAACTGGCGGACATGTAATTAAACTAGGTATTGGAAATGATGAAGAAGCTATTTCAGCATTAAAAGCTTTTCCTAATGGACTACAAATTGGTGGTGGAATAACTATTAATAATGCAAATTTGTATATCGAATACGGAGCTAGTCATGTAATTGTTACTTCCTATGTATTTAATAATGGTAAAATAGATTTTAAACGTCTAGAAAATTTATCCAATTTAATAGGAAAAGATAAATTGGTATTAGATTTAAGTTGTAGAAAAAATAATAATAAATACTATGTTGTAACTGATAGATGGCAAAATTTTACTAATTTTGAAATATCTAAAGAAAATATAAAAATATTAGAAAATTATTGTGATGAATTTTTAATACATGGAGTGGATGTAGAAGGTAAAAAACAAGGGATTGACAAAGAACTTCTTTATCTTATAAATGATTATTGTTCTATTCCTACTACATATGCTGGTGGGATTCGTTCTCTTGAAGATATTAAGCTTATTAATAGTATTGGAAATGGAAAAATTCATTATACTGTAGGAAGTGCACTTGATATATTTGGTGGAAACCTTTCTTTTGAATATATAATAAACAATCAAAACATAAAATAATATTTATCAATATTAAATATTCTAAATAAAAAACAGCTAAATCTTAGCTGTTTTTTTATTTAGAATATTTATTTTTTTTAATATTAATATATTTCTTTTATTTAATTATAGCGAGATTAAAATCTTATCATTATTCCTAATTTAAAGTCCATATAAAAAGAATCTTTATATCCATTTTCTCCACTCCAACTATCTTTATTACGTAAATAACTATATCCTATATCTATTCCAGCCCATGGACTAAAGAACTCATCACTTGAAAACACCTTATCTAATCCTATACCATATATATCGTATTTACTATCTGGCGCATTACTATTTGAGCTTCCCCCTGAAAAAATATTACTAAAAATATCCTCCCATAATCCATCATATATAGTTCTTTCTTTATAAAAAATCCCATATCTAAATCCATTAGGTTCTTGTAGCTTAATACTTACACCATAATATTCTCCAATTAATGGCGTCATCCCACTACTATAATTAATTAAAATATCTTTTGAATATTGATTAAGTGGAATAATTCCTGTTATTCCAGTTGAAATACTATTTATTATTCCAATTCCTCCTTCAAGTTCAATTGTATGTGCATTTGTTATTGTTGCACATAATAATACTAAAATTAAAAAATATTTTTTCATTTTACCAACTCCTAACTATTGTTATACTAATATATATTTTCGTCAAAATTTCATTTTTTATTAATGTCTAAATCTTTAATAATATAAAATTTTAATTTTTTTTAAAGGATTTCAAAAAAATTTTAGAATAATAATTTAAAGAAAAAATAATATTGACAAATCAAACATATTATATTATTATAATATAATGATATACATTATTTATGACTTATAAAATGTTTTTTTTCACAATCTATTATTAAAATTTAAGGAGGATGAATAAATGAAAGTAATTATTATCGGTGGTGTCGCTGGTGGTGCTAGTGCTGCTGCTAGACTTCGTAGAATAAGCGAAGAAACTGAAATCATTATGATTGAAAGAGGAGATTACATTAGTTTTGCAAACTGTGGATTACCTTATCATATTGGTGGTGTAATAAAAGAAAGAGATAATTTATTAGTTCAAACTGTTAAAGGGATGAAAGAAAGATTTAATATCGACGTAAGAGTAAAAACTGAAGCTATAAAAATAGATACTGAAAAAAAAGTTGTTATATTAAAAAATTTAGAAACTTCTGAGGAATATGAAGAAAGTTATGATAAATTGTTACTTTCTCCTGGAGCTTCTCCAATAAAACCTCCTATTAAAGGGATTAATGATGTTGATAATGTTTATACTCTTAGAAATATGAATGATATGGATGACATTATCGAAGGATTGAAAACTAGAGAAGCTAAAAGAGCTGTAGTTATTGGTGCCGGATTTATAGGAGTAGAAGTCGCTGAAAATTTA